>CAZZZX010000396.1:0-3633 GCA_964658585.1 uncultured Novosphingobium sp. | reverse complement strand
GCTACCCCTTCTTCCGCGAAGGCCGGGTCGGCGCCAATTTCGTGATCCGCTCGACCGACCCGGCGCTGCTCGCGGCGTGCGGCGACGATCTTGCGAGCGCGCTGCGGACGGGCGGGCGCGCGGTGGTGGAGGACGGGATCTAGGGCGCGTCGGGTGGCGACGGCATGAAGTGGGTGGCTTGCCGACCGTCGGCTTTCAGACGCCGCCACATGAAGAGCCGACGTCGCATGACAGGCGTTGTAGTTTCGTTGAGATGTATCTTTCTAAACCGCCGGATATATCAAGTTTGATAGTGACGGCCTCTTTGAAATGACTGCCGTTCGAGCAGACGTAGAATGCATCGAAGGGACGAGGACAACTCTTATAATCTATCGAGTTGATGTAGGAGCAGCGGCTCCATGCGTCTCCATGGCGGCAACTCATTCCCTGATCGCGGGCCTCTTCTTCGATAGAGACACCGGAAGATGATGCTCTTGATCGGATTAGGCGTAAAATCCGAGCATTCGTATCAGGGGCAATTTCGGTTAATAGGAGCATTGGTCCTGTCTCGCGATCGAGAACTGTGGCGGTTCGCGATTGTCTGGTGATTTTGATGCCGTCCGCGCAGCCCGTCATAGCAAACGCGGCGCCAATGAGAGAGAGCAGCACGGTCATACGATTAATGCTCAACCGGCTATCAATCGTTCTTGTCCTCATGCCGTCACCATTCAGGCCATTAGTATTGCAAGCTATGTTTGCAATCTGGCGTCTGCCGGATCAAGTCCAGCGACCGCTACTGGGGCGAAAGGAGTCGTCGCCCGCAGCAAGTCACTCAGCGGTCCGCGCGTCCCATAGGATCGCATGGCGCAGGCCGGCGCGGTGCGAGGTCGCGCTGCCAGAAGCCGACGTCGAGCCATTGCCCGTGCTTGAAGCCGATCCCGCGCTGCACGCCGGTATTGCGGAAGCCGAGCCGCATGTGGAGCGCCTCGCTCGCCGGGTTGGGCAGTGTGAGCGCGCCGATCGCGGCGACATAGCCCGCATCCGTCAGCGCTCCGAGCAGCGCCTCGTAGAGCGGCGCGCCGATGCCGCCGCCGCGTTCGTCCCGCGCCACATAGATGCCGGTCTCGGCGACCCAGCGATAGGCCGCGCGGGCACGATAGGAATAGCCATAGGCATAGCCGAGCGGCACGCCGTCGCGCTCCGCGACCAGCCAGGGGAAGGTCGGCGTCAGCCGCGCGATCCGCGCCGCGATCTCGGCGGCGTCGGGCACCTCCTCCTCGAAGGTGATCGTCGTCTCCGCCACATAGGGCGCATAGATCGCCGCGATCGCCGCGGCGTCCGCGGGCGTCACCGGCCGGATCGCGACTGCGCTCACAACCCGGCGCCCGCGATCAGCCTCCGCGCTGCGGCGAGGTCGGCGGGCGAGGGCGGGGCACCGGGCCCGCAGGTCAGGCAGCGGACCTGGATCGACGGGCCGCCGATCACGCGGCGCGCATCGCCGATCGCCTGCGCCAGCGCGACATCCGGGCGGCGCGTCAGCCCGGCGAAGGGATCGCGCGCCGCGACGCTCGCCGATGCGCTCGCATCGTCGCCGTTGGTCAGGAAGTGGAGCAGCCTGCGCTTGAACGAGGTCGGCCGCTCGACATAGACCGGATGGACCTTGGCGGGATCGAGCTTGGCGAGCCGCGCGGCTTCGGCGACCGCATCCGACAGCCCGCCGAACTTGTCGACCAGCCCGAGCTGTCTGGCGGTGGCGCCGTCCCAGACATGGCCCTGGCCGATCGCATCGACGCGCGCGACCGGCAGGTGGCGCGCCGCGGCGACGAGGCCGGTGAAGCGCGCATAGGTCTGGTTGATTCCCGCCTGGATCAGCGCATCGACCTGCGGCGTGGTGCCCTGATAGACGTCGGGTTGGCCCGACAGCGGCGTCGCGCGCACCCCGTCCGCGGTCAGGCCGACCTTCTTGAGCGTATTCTCGAAGGTCGGGATGATCCCGAACACGCCGATCGAGCCGGTGATCGTCGCGGGCTCGGCATAGATCTCGTCCGCGGTGGTCGAGACCCAGTAACCGCCCGATGCCGCCACCGAGCCCATCGACACCACCACCGGCAACCCCTTGGCCTTGGCGGCGAGGATCGCGCCGCGGATGCGGTCCGATCCGGTCACCGATCCGCCCGGCGAATCGACGCGGATCACGAGCGCCTTCAGCTTGTCGTCGGTCACCGACTTGTTCAGCGCGTCGGCGATGCTGTCGCCGCCCGCGGTGCCGAGCGGCGCCTTGCCGTCGACGATGTCGCCCGCCACCGTCACCACGCCGATCGCGTCGCCGCCGGTCGGCGCGGGATTGGCGTCGATCCAGTCGCTGAGCGCGATCGTCTTGAACGGCAGCGTCGACTTTTCGCCCTTGCCGACCAGTGCGGCGACATGCGCGTCGAACGTCGCCCGATCGCCGAGCTTGTCGACCAGCCCCATGCCGAGCGCCTGATCGGCGAGCGTCGTGTTGGGGATGCGGCCCGCGACGAGACCGCCGAGATAGTCCGCGAACTTCGCCCTGGGCCGCACCGCGGCGACCTCGGCCTGCCAGCGGCCCCACAGCGCGCTCAGCAAAGCCTGGTTGGCGGCACGCGCCTCCGGGCTGGCCTCGGTGCGCGTGAACGGCTCGACCGCGGACTTGAACTTGCCGACGCGATAGACATGCGCATCGACCCCGATCTTGTCGAGCAGACCCTTGTAGTAGAGCTGCGATCCCCCCGGCCCGTTGGCGAGCACCGCGCCCAGCGGATCGAGCCACACCTCGCTGGCGTGCGCGGCGAGCAGGTAGCTCGCATCGTCGTAGCCGGTGGCGAAGGCGAGCACCGGCTTGCCCTGCTTGCGCACAGTGTCGATCGCGCGGCCGAGTTCGGAGATCGCCGCCTGGCCGCCGCCGCCGAAGCTGTCGAGATCGAGCACCACCGCCTTGACCTTGTCGTCGGTGGCGGCGGCATCGACCGCGCGGATCACGTCGCGCAGGCGGAACTGATCGATGTCCGAGCCGCCGCCCGCGCCGACGAGATCCAGCGTGCGCGCCTCGGCGGGCTGCTCGGTCAGGTTGCCGTGCAGATCGAGCAGCAGCGCGCCGCCCGCAGCGATGCTCGGCCCCCCGGTGGAGAGCGCAAGGAACAGCGCGCCGAACAGCATCACCAGCAGGCACAGTGCCAGCAGATCCTTGACACCGACGAGGAACCGCCAGAAAGCCCGCACGAACCGCATCACCGTCACCTCGTCGTCATGCGCCAGCGCTAGAGGACGCGCACCGCCGAGGCAATCGCGCGGCTTGCGAAATCGGCGCCGGCGAACGGTCCGTCCCGCGATCGACACCGGTTCGCCCGCCGGATGCGCCCAAGTCGCAAACCGTGCTTGACGACGCTGCCGCCGGCACCATATGGGCCGGGTTGGCACTCGCCATGCGTGAGTGCCAAAGTGATTTCCGGCCGGCGCCGCGCTTGGCACCGGCTCCCAGAGGAAAGGGTGACCTCAAATGAACTTCCGTCCGCTGCACGATCGCGTGCTGGTCCGTCGAGTCGAAGCCGAAGAGAAGACGGCCGGCGGCATCATCATCCCCGACACCGCCAAGGAAAAGCCCCAGGAAGGCGAGGTCGTCGCCGCCGGCGCCGG
>CAZZZX010000395.1:0-3650 GCA_964658585.1 uncultured Novosphingobium sp. | reverse complement strand
CGGCATTCGTGGAGCGACGAACCCTGCGCCGCGAGCAACGCCTTCAAGGCATACACGGCCTCGACATCCGCGAGGTCGCCGGCGAGCCCCGCGATCTCGGCGCCGCCAAGGCGGCCGGTCGCGGTCTTGATCGCGGCGAAGGCCTCGTCCCACGTCGCGGGCCTGAGCTTGCCGTCGATCCGCACATAGGGCTTGTCGAGCCGGTTGCGCACCAGCCCGTCGACCGCGTGGCGGGTCTTGTCCGACGCCCACTCCTCGTTGACGTCCTCGTTCAGGCGCGGCAGCGCACGCAGCACCTGGCGGCCGCGGCTGTCGAGCCGGATATTCGTGCCGACCGCGTCCATCACGTCGATGCCGGGGGTCTTTTTGAGCTCCCACGGCCGGGCTTCGTACTGGTACGGCTTCGATGTCAGTGCGCCGACCGGGCAGAGATCGACGACGTTGCCGGACAGCTCGCTGGTGACCGCGCCCTCCAGATACGAGGTGATCTGCATGTTCTCGCCGCGATAGATCGCGCCGATCTCCTCGACGCCCGCGACCTCCTCGGCGAAGCGGACGCAGCGCGTGCACTGGATGCACCGCGTCATCTGGGTCGCGACGATCGGCCCCATATATTTCTCGGTGACCGCGCGCTTGTTCTCGTCGTACCGCGTGTGGCCACGCCCGAACGCCATCGACTGATCCTGCAGGTCGCACTCGCCGCCCTGGTCGCAGATCGGGCAATCGAGCGGGTGGTTGATGAGCAGGAACTCCATCACCCCCTCGCGCGCCTTCTTGACCATCGCGCTGTCGGTGCGGACCTCCTGATTGTCGGCGGCGGGCAGCGCGCACGACGCCTGCGGCTTGGGCGGGCCGGGTTTCACCTCGACCAGGCACATCCGGCAATTGCCCGCGATGCTCAGCCGCTCGTGATAGCAGAACCGGGGAATCTCCTTACCCGCGGCCTCGCACGCCTGGAGCACGGTCGCCCCCTGCGGCACCTCGACCTCGATCCCGTCGACCTTGAGCTTGGGCATTATTCTTCGTCCTTGCGGGCGCGGTGCAATCCCATCGCCAGCGACATCGCGATATTCGGGCTGGCCGGATTCACGGTCAGCGACTGGCGGGCGGGATGGATCACCAAATCCATGTCTTCCATCGGGATCGCGCCAAGCAGAGCCTGATCTCCCAGCACCAGCGCACCCGTCAGACACTCGCGATTGGCAAAACGCACCCGGAGCGGACCGACATAATCGACCATCTGCCTGGCACCGCTGGCGACCGTCACCTCACGACGGTTGAGCACCGGAAGATCAAGCTGGTTCGCGACATGCTGCGGGATGCACAGATGCACCGCACCCGAATCCACGAGCGCGCTGACCGTCATCGGCAGGAGATCATCCTGTCGCGCGTTGGCGAGTTCGATATCGGCAAGGATGATCCCCATCCGTCCTACTCCGCCGCCACCGCGAGCGGCGCGGCCTCGCCCTTCCGCGCGGCGATCCGCCGTTCCATCTCCGGGCGGAAGTGGCGGATCAGGCCCTGGATCGGCCACGCCGCTGCGTCGCCCAGTGCGCAGATCGTGTGGCCCTCGACCTGGGTCGTGACCTCGAGCAGCATGTCGATCTCCTCGACCTCGGCCTGGCCCTCGCGCAGCCGCTCCATCACCCGCCACATCCAGCCGGTGCCCTCGCGGCACGGCGTGCACTGGCCGCAACTCTCGTGCTTGTAGAAATACGAGATGCGGCTGATCGCACGCACGATGTCGGTGGACTTGTCCATCACGATCACCGCCGCGGTGCCGAGCCCCGACTTGACGTCGCGCAGCCCGTCGAAGTCCATCGGCACGTCCATGATCTGGCTCGCCGGCACCAGCGGCACCGACGATCCGCCCGGGATCACCGCGAGCAGATTGTCCCAGCCGCCGCGGATGCCGCCGCAATGCTCCTCGATGAGCTGGCGGAACGGGATGCTCATCGCCTCCTCGACCACGCACGGCCTGTTCACATGACCGCTGATCTGAAACAGCTTGGTGCCGCGGTTGTTCTCGCGCCCGAAGCCCGCGAACCAGGCCGCGCCACGGCGCAGGATCGTCGGCGCGACCGCGATGCTCTCGACATTGTTGACCGTGGTCGGGCAGCCATAGAGCCCCGCGCCCGCCGGGAAGGGCGGCTTCAACCGCGGCTGGCCCTTCTTGCCCTCTAGGCTCTCGAGCATCGCGGTCTCTTCGCCGCAGATATAGGCGCCCGCGCCGCGCGACAGGAACACGTCGAAATCATAGCCCGATCCGCACGCGTTGCGGCCGATCAGGCCCGCCTCATAGGCTTCGGCGATGGCGAGATAGAGCGTCTCGGCCTCGCGGATATATTCGCCGCGGATGTAGATATAGGCGGCGCGCGCGCGCATCGCATAGCCCGCGACCAGCGCACCCTCGATCAGCTTGTGCGGATCGTGGCGGATGATCTCGCGGTCCTTGCAGCTGCCGGGCTCGCTCTCGTCGGCGTTGATGACGAGGAAGCTCGGCTTGCCGGGCTTGGGCTCCTTGGGCATGAAGCTCCACTTCATGCCGGTCGGGAAGCCGGCGCCACCGCGGCCGCGCAGCCCGCTGTCCTTCATCTCCTGGATGATCGCGTCCTGCGTGCGGGTGAGCAGCGCCTTGGTGTCGTCCCAGTCGCCGCGCGCGCGGGCCGCCTCGAGGCGCCAGTCCTGGAAGCCATAGACGTTGGTGAAGATGCGGTCCTTGTCGTCGAGCATCTCAGCGTCCCTGCCCCACTAGCGTCTCCGCGACGAAATAGGCGCCCACCCCAAGCGCCAGCCCGATCACGATACCAAGCAGGCCGAGCGCCAGCTTGACAAACAGCACGATCAGCAAGACCGCGACGATAAGGCCGATCAGCGGCGGCATCACCAGCGATCCCGGTAATCGTGATTGGCGTCGACCATTTCGCGGAGCGTGGTCGGGCCGCCCTCGGGGCAGCTCACCTGTCGGCCGATCTGCGAGCCCGGCGTCGGCGTCTCGCCATTGGCCAGCGCCTCGAGGATCGCGATCGTGCTGTCGTAGGTCAGGTCCTCGTAATTGTCGTCGTTGATCTGGACCATCGGCGCGTTCGCACACGCACCCAGGCACTCGACCTCGGTGAGCGTGAACAGACCATCAGGGGTCGTGCGGCCCTTGACCAGACCCTTGTTCTTGCACGCCGCGAGCACGTCGTCCGATCCGCGCAACATGCACGGTGTCGTCCCGCAGACCTGGACATGATAGCGGCCGACCGGCGCCAGATTGTACATCGTGTAGAAGGTCGCGACCTCGTACACGCGGATGTACGGCACGCCGATCTGCTTGGCGACATACTCGATCACCGGGACGGGCAGCCAGCCCTGGGTCTGCGTCTCGGCACCGACCTGGCGCTGCGCGAGATCGAGCAGCGGCAGCGACGCCGACTGCTCGCGTCCGGCCGGATAGCGCGCGAGGATGATCTTGGCCTGCTCGGCATTGGCGTCGGTCCAGACGAAATCGCCCCAGCGCGCGCGGGTCTCGGCCTCGTCGGGAATAGTGGGTGCTTCAGCCATCAGCGTGCGTCCGAGAGATCTAGGCGGCGTTCGACGCGCGTCAGGCGCTCGTCGAAGCGATCCATGCGATGATTAAGCCCGCCCATCGAGACGATCATCGT
>CAZZZX010000394.1:1291-3669 GCA_964658585.1 uncultured Novosphingobium sp. | reverse complement strand
ACGATCAGTTTGGCGACCATCGAATCGTAATAGGGCGGCACCCGATAGCCGGCGTAGAGCCCGCTATCGACGCGCACGTTCATGCCGCCGGGCGCGTGATAGCCCTTCACCAGCCCGGGCGAGGGCGCGAAGGTACGTGGATGCTCGGCGTTGATCCGGCATTCGATCGCATGGCCGCGGAACTCGACATCCTCCTGGCGCAGCGTCAGCAGATGCCCTTCGGCGATGCGGATCTGCTCGCGCACCAGGTCGAGCCCGGTGATCGCCTCGGTCACCGGATGCTCGACCTGGAGCCGGGTGTTCATCTCGATGAAGTAGAACTTGCCGTCTTCGTACAGGAATTCGATCGTGCCCGCGCCGCGATAGCCCATGTCGGCCATCGCCTTGGCGACGATGCCGCCCATCCACTCGCGCTGTTCCATCGAGATGACCGGGGAGGGGGCCTCCTCCAGCACTTTCTGGTGACGGCGCTGGAGTGAGCAGTCGCGCTCGCCGAGATGGATTGCGTTGCCGTTGCCGTCGCCGAAGACCTGGAACTCGATGTGACGCGGATCGGAGAGATATTTCTCGAGATAGACGGTGGCGTCGCCGAACGCCGATTTTGCTTCGTTGCCTGCCTGCTGCATCAGCGTCTCGAGCTGGTCCTCGCTCTCGACCACCTTCATGCCGCGCCCGCCGCCGCCCGACGCCGCCTTGATGAGCACCGGGTAGCCGATCTCGGCGGCGACCGCGCGCGCCTGCTCGACCGAGGTCAGCGGGCCGTCGGAGCCCGGAACCAGCGGAAGACCCAGCGCCGCCGCGGTAAGCTTCGCTTCGATCTTGTCGCCCATCGTGCGGATATGCTCGGGCTTCGGCCCGATGAAGATCAGCTCGTGGCTCTCGACGATCTCGGCGAAGCGCGCATTCTCGCTGAGGAAGCCGTAGCCCGGGTGGATCGCGTCGGCGCCGGTGATCTCGGCCGCGGCGATGATGTTGGGGATGTTGAGATAGCTTTCGGACGCTGCCGGCGGACCGATGCACACCGCCTGGTCGGCGAGCCGGACATGCATCGCGTCGGCGTCCGCGGTCGAATGCACCGCCACCGTCTGGATGCCCATCTCGTGGCAGGCGCGATGGATGCGGAGCGCGATCTCGCCGCGATTGGCGATGAGGATTTTTTCTATGGGCATGACGTCTTTACTCAGCCTTGTTGTCTGCCCATCCGTTCGCATCGAGCGGAGGGTCGAGCACCGTCGAGACCCACGGTCGAGACGTCTCGCGGAGCGTTCTCGACCGACGCATCTCGACTAGACCCGATGCTGCTCGAACCGAACGGCAGAGGGATGATCCGTTATCACTCGACGATGACGAGGGGCTGATCGAACTCGACCGGCTGCCCGTTCTCGACGAGCAGCCGCACGATCGTACCGGCGCGCGGTGCGGGGATCGCATTCATCACCTTCATCGCCTCGACGATGAGCAACGTGTCGCCGGCCGCGACCTGCTTGCCGACCGCGGCGAACGGTGCGGCGCCCGGCTCGGCGGCGAGGTAGGCCGTGCCGACCATCGGCGACTTGACCGCGCCGGGATGCTCGGTCGGCGCGGCGAGCGTCGGGGCGGGCGCAGCGGGCGCCGGTGCCGGGGCGGCGGCGATCGCCGCGGCGGGCGCGACCGCCACGGCCGTGGGCGCCGCCGCCATCGACACGGTGCGCGCGACGCGGATGCGGCGATCCCCGTCCTGGACCTCGATCTCGGTCAGGCGGGTGGAATCGAGCAGTTCGGCGAGCTGGCGCACCAGCCCGGCATCGACCTGCATCGGGGAAGCCCTGTCATCGGCCATCGACATGACCCTTCTCTGGTTTTCGTGCGTATGCCGCGCCTTGTCAGAGCTTGGCCGCCGCGTCCAGCGCCAGCAGATAGCCGAGCGCGCCGAACCCTGCGATCGTGCCGCGCGCAGCACGGCCGACATAGGAGAGGTGGCGGAAGCCCTCGCGGGCGTGCGGGTTGGAGAGATGGACCTCGATCACCGGGGTCTTCACCGCCTTGATCGCGTCGTGGATCGCGATCGAGCTGTGGGTATAGGCGCCGGCGTTGAGGATCACCGCCTTCGCATCCTCCGCCTGCGCCTCCTGGATCCAGTCGACGAGATGGCCCTCGTGATTGGACTGGCGCATCTCGATCTCGAGCCCGAGTTCGCGGGCGTGGTCCTCGATCATCCCGGCGATGTCGTCGAGCGTATCGTGGCCATAGACCTCTGGCTCGCGGGTGCCGAGCAGGTTGAGATTCGGCCCGTTGAGGACGTAGACGGTGGTGGCGACCATGGGCTCCTGTCCTATATGCCGCCCTCTCCTACCGAGCCTCGCGGGAAAATCACAGCCATGCAGACCGACGGCACTCTC
>CAZZZX010000394.1:0-1281 GCA_964658585.1 uncultured Novosphingobium sp. | reverse complement strand
CTCGATCCACGTCAATGGCGAGCATCGCCGTGTCCGCGCGGGCATCACGCTCGCCGAGCTCGCATCGGAGCTCGGACTCGAGCCGAGCAAGGTCGCGGTCGAGCGCAATCTCTCGGTGGTGCCGCGGTCGACGCTGGCGGACGTGCTGGTCGAGGATGGCGACGAACTCGAGATCGTCCATTTCGTCGGCGGTGGCGATCATGTCGCACCGCTCGCCGAGGACAGCTGGAGCGTGGCCGGGCGGACGTTTCGTTCGCGGCTGATCGTCGGCACCGGCAAATACAGGGATTTCGCGCAGAACGCCGCGGCGCTCGAGGCGTCTGGCGCGGAGATCGTCACCGTCGCGGTCCGCCGCGTCAACATCAGCGACCGCAATGCGCCGATGCTGACCGACTTCATCGATCCCAAGCGGTTCACCTATCTGCCCAACACCGCCGGCTGCTTCGATGCCGACAGCGCGATCCGCACGCTCAGGCTGGCGCGCGAGGCCGGCGGGTGGGACCTCGTCAAGCTCGAGGTGCTCGGCGAGGCGCGGACGCTCTATCCTGACATGGTCGAGACGCTGCGCGCGACCGAGGTGCTCGCCAAGGAGGGCTTCCTGCCGATGGTCTATTGCGTCGACGATCCGATCGCGGCCAGGCGGCTGGAGGATGCGGGCGCGGTCGCGATCATGCCGCTCGGCGCGCCGATCGGATCGGGGCTCGGCATCCAGAATCGCGTCACGATCCGGCTGATCGTCGAGGGCGCCAAGGTGCCGGTGCTGGTCGATGCCGGCGTCGGTCAGGCGTCGGACGCCGCGGTGGCGATGGAACTCGGCTGTGACGGCGTGCTGATGAACACCGCCATCGCGGAGGCCAAGGATCCGGTGATGATGGCGCACGCGATGAAGGCCGCGGTCGAGGCGGGGCGGCTTTCCTACCGTGCCGGGCGGATGGCGGTCAGGCGCTATGCCGACCCTTCGAGCCCGCTCGCCGGGCTGATCTGAGCGGAACCGAAACGTCTGAGACCCGTTGTCTTTTCCGATCCGTGCCTGATGGCGCGTCCCGATCGAGGAGACGAACGATGAGCGAACTGACCGACAAGATCAAAGGCGTCGCCAACGAGGTGACCGGCAAGGTCAAGCAGGCGCTGGGCGAGAGCAGCAACGACGCCAGCCTTCAGGCCGAAGGTGCCGCGCAGGAGGGCAAGGGCCATCTCCAGCAGGCCAAGGGCGATGTGAAGGGTGCGGTCAAGGGCGTCGTCGACAAGGCCTGACCCAACTCGATGAAAAGGGCGCGGCTC
>CAZZZX010000393.1:0-3672 GCA_964658585.1 uncultured Novosphingobium sp. | reverse complement strand
GCGGTCCGATCCCGCTCGGCTACCGGCTCGAGGATCGCAAGCTCATCGTCGAGCCGCACGAGGCCGACACCATCAAGTTGATCTTCGAGCGCTTCCTCGAACTGGGCTCGGGTCGCATGCTTGTCGCCGAGCTCGACCGCGATGGTGTGCGTAGCAAGCAGCGGATCAACCGCCACGGCCGGATCTATGGCCAACTCCCGATCAGCCGCGGCGCGCTCTACGCGATCCTCAAGAATCGGCTCTACATCGGCGACGTCGTCCACAAGGGTCAGACCTATCCCGGACAGCACGACCCGATCATCGATCGCGACGTATTCGATCGCGTCCAGACGCGGCTTGCCGAGGCGCGGGTCGAGCGGCGGCACGGCAGCAATGCCGATCAGCCGAGCCTGCTTGCCGGGCTGCTCCGGGACGGCATCGGCCGACGGATGTCGCCGAGCCACGCCGTCAAGCAGGGCAAGCGCTATCGCTATTATGCATCGCAGACCGATGGCGATGCCGCTTCCGCAACCCCGGCATGGCGTGTCAGCGCCGGCGACATCGAGACGCTCGTCTGCGCGCGGGTCGCCGATGCCATCCACAACACGGCAAGCGAACAGATCGCCTGCGGCGGCCTGACCAGCGATGAGATCGCCCAGCTTCAGGATCAGGCAGACGCGCGTGCGATGCCGCTCGCCTGCATGACGCAATCCGCTCGCCCGGCGCTGCTCGACCTCGTCGCGCGTATCGACGTGCGCGAGGATGCCATCGCCATCACCATGAAGGCTGACACGGACGATGCGGGCCTGCCGCCCATCAATATCCCGATCGGCGTCGTCCGCACGGGCAAGCGCCTCCGGATCGTCATCCCGCCGGTCTCGAGCCCGGGCGAGCCGACCCGCAACCCTGCGCTCCTCAAGCTCGTCGCCCAGGCGTTCGCCGCACGCCGTGCGATCGAAGCCGGCGGCAGCTTCGATGCGACAGCGGCGAAACTGGGGATCGGGCGCGAGTATCTCGCCGACATGATCCGCACGAGCTATCTCGCGCCTTCGATCATCGAAGCGATCATAGCGGGCCGCCAGCCAGCATCACTGACCCGCAAACAGCTGGTCGCGACCAATCGCATCCCTCTTGCATGGTCGAGACAACGAGAAATGTTCGGCTTCGAATAGACACGAGCGGACCATGCAACGGGCGGGGCTGAGAGGCTCCGCTTCTGCTTTTCGGGTCTACCAACATGGCGAGCGGAGATATGGCGTCCCAACGAGCGCACGCCGCCGGACAATTTGGTCTCCGTTTGCGCTCTTGCGAAAACGCGTCCCGCAACCCTCGGAAAACGCGGATCAAATTGAACGCGACGCCAGAGTCTCCGGTGTGGGTAGATATCTTCGATAGAGTGGTGCGCCTACAGGACTCGAACTCGCCCAGTAAAGTGCTGATAACACATCAGTAATCCGGAGGACCGTATGTCATGGTCCCTTTGTGGCCCACTGCCAAAATTGGTCCCTGTTGCGGCATCGAACCTTCGTCGGCGGCAGGGTTCGAACGCGTTGCGACAATGCGCGAATGATGATTCGAACACCTGCCGCTCTATGTCTCTGTCTCCTTTCGCGACGCTCGGCTGACAGGAACGGCGTAAGTTGGCCGTTTGAAGGCTGACAGAGCTTCCGGGAGGGCGAAGGTGGATAACAGTCGTTCACGCGTCCTTAGAGGGTGTGTTTCGGATCGGCTCGCGTGATCCAGGCCACTAACGGGAAGACCCGGTGGGTTCAACGGGTGGTCGCAACGCATCATTCTTATGATGAGAAGGAGTGGTGCGATGAAGCAGCGTCGTCGGATATATTACTCAGCCTCTCAGCGGGCGGAGATCTGGGACAGGTGGCAGCGCGGCGAGTCGATGAGTTCGATCGGCCGCGGCTTTGATCGGGAGAGCTCGTCGATCTTCTCGGTGCTCTCACCGTCGGGTGGTATCCGCCCACCCGATCGGAAGCGATCCGGGCGTGCGCTCAGCTTGGCCGACCGCGAAGAGATATCCAGAGGTCTGGTCGCCGGCCGTTCACTGCGCGCCATTGCAGTCCAGCTCGGCCGCGCGCCGTCAACGATCAGCCGGGAGGTCGGCCGTAACGGTGGCGCTGATCGGTATCGTGCCACGCTATCGGATCAGGCGGCATGGGACGCGCGCCGCGCCCGAAGCGCTGCAAGCTCGCTTGCCACCCGGGCTTGCGACGAACAGTATCGCGCAAGCTGCGCCGCAAATGGTCGCCAGAACAGGTTGCGGGCTGGCTCAAGCATAGCTTTCCGGACGAAGACCAGCATCGCGTGTCACACGAGACGATCTACAAGAGCTTGTATATTCAGGCGCGTGGCGTCCTCAAGAAAGAGCTGCTCGAGCATCTGCGGGCGAAGCGCACGATCCGACGCTCGCGTCATGCCAGCCTGAAGCGCGATGGGCTCGGCCAGATCAAGGACGCGGTCTCGATCAGCGAACGCCCGGCTTGCGTCGAGGATCGCGCCGTGCCCGGGCATTGGGAGGGCGATCTCATCTCGGGCGCGCGCGGCAGCCACGTCGTGACGCTGGTCGAACGCCAGTCGCGCTACGTGATCCTGGCCAAGGTCGCGAACAAGGAGACGGCCAGCGTCGTCTCGGCCCTGATCAAGCAGGCGCGCAAACTTCCCCACGATCTCTATCGGTCGCTGACCTGGGATCGCGGCAAGGAGCTGGCCGACCATCGCCGCTTCACCCTCGCAACCGATGTCGCGGTCTATTTCTGCGATCCCCAGAGCCCCTGGCAGCGCGGCACCAACGAGAACACGAACCGCCTGTTGCGCCAGTATCTGCCTCACGGGGTTGATCTGTCGACCTTCAGCCAGGCTCAACTCGGCGCCATCGCTAGGCAACTCAACGAGCGGCCCAGAAAAACCTTGATGTACCAAACCCCAGCTGAGAAGTTCGCCGAGAGCGTTGCGTCGATCGGTTGAACCCACCCCCACACCCGGACATTCAAAGCCGGGTGGCCACTCCCCTCCTTCGGCCATTCGTTCATTTTTGGCAGGATATTCCCGAGCGTCGAACGCTTAGCTTTATCGTGCACCGTTGATGGATCAACCGCAGCCTAAAACCCCATGCCGCCTGCGGCAATCTTCTGATTGCGCACAGTAAGCTCGCCCTCGTCGGCGGGGCACATCATCGACATGCCATCGCTTGCCGCCCGGTCCTGTACGTCCTCGACAAAAGGCCGCAGTCCATCCTCATATTGCCGAAAGGCCGCGGCGTGATCGCCAGGATGCTGCTCCAGCGCATCCGCCAGGCGCCCGGCACCGATGATCGCCATTGAGCCGCCGAAGCCGGCGAGTGGCGAGACGCAGTACCCCGCATCGCCGACCAGCGTCACGCGCCCGCGTGACCAGGTGGGCATTCTGATCTGGTTGATCCGATCGAAGTAGAATTCGTCGTCGCCGGCCAAGCCAGCGAGCATCGCAGGCACCTTCCAGCCGAGCCCGTCGAATCGTTCGTGGATCAGGCGGCGTTGCTGCGCGCGATCGCGATAGTCGTAGTCGATCTCGCCGTCGGTCCGGAATCCGAAGCCGATGTCGGTGCGGTCATCATAGCCATTCAGCATCGCCATCCGGCCGGGCACGCTGAAGACCTCCGACACGTTCGCGGACAACAGTCCCGTCTGCGAGACCACCTTC
>CAZZZX010000392.1:0-3675 GCA_964658585.1 uncultured Novosphingobium sp. | reverse complement strand
CGACCCTGTTCTTCGCCAGCCGCATCGTCGTGTCGACCGCGGCCTTCCTGCGTTACGAACGCAATTACGACGTCCAGTTGAAGGCGCTCGATCATATCCCCGTCGGCGCGCGGGTGATGGTGCTGGCGTCGATCCCGTGCCGCAGCGTCTGGTACACGACGCGGATGGAACATCTGAGCTCGATGGCGACGGTCAGGCGCCAGTCCTTCGTCAACGATCAGTGGGTGGCGCCGGGCGCGCAGCTGCTGCGCATCCGCTACCGCTACCCCGGCCGCGCCTTCCGCTATTTCAGCCACGACCCGTCCGAGCTGCTGCGCCGCCCGGATTGCCGCGCGCGCAACGAGCCGGTGCTGGAGACCGCGCTCAAGTTCATGCCGCGCGGCGCCTATGACTATCTCTGGATGATCGACATGCCGCGCGATCGCTGGCCGGTCGATCCCGGTCTACGGCCGGTGTGGGAGGGGCAGAAGTTCGGGATCCTCTACCGGATCACCGCCAATCAGGACGGCTCGCCGATCGCCAGCAGCGAGACGCCGAACGGGGCGGATGCGCGCGCGACGAGGTGACGCTCGGCGGCGAACAGCGCCGCCAGCATCCGGTTGACCGGCGGCGAGGGCATCGCGTCGTCGTCGCCGCCCTGCCGCCCGGTCGCCTTGTGGAGCAGCCTGATGCCCGCGATCAGCGGGAACAGCAGCGTGTTGAAATGGCTGAGGTGACGCACGCGGAAACCGCCGGCACCGAGCGCGTCGCGCAGCGTGCGGGCGGTGTAGCGCCGCTTGTGGTGATGCGCGACGTCATGGTCGCTCCACATCCACGGGCTCGCCGGAACGGTGAGCAGCATCCGCCCGCCCGGCGCGAGCTTGGTGCGGAGGAACGCCAGCGTGCCGGTATCGTCGTCGATATGCTCGAGCACGTCGAGCAGCACGATCAGATCGTAGCGCCCGTCCTCGAGCGGGACGCCGTCGGGCAACAGCCCGCCCGCGACCGCGACCCCGCTGCGCCGCGTGGCGAGCGCGCGCGCGCCGTCGTCGGGCTCGATCGCGTCGACCGCGCCGTAGCGCGCGAGCAGCGGCAGGTTGGCGCCGGTGCCGCAGCCGACCTCGAGGATCCGCGCCGGCCTGGGCAGCGCGGTCTGCGCGTCGATCGCGGCGGCGACGATGCGGCGGCGCGCGGCGAACCACCAATGCTCGCCGTCGATCTCCGCCATGCGGTCGTAGATGGCGCGATCCATCAGGCGGCCGCGGCGACGGGCTGGAGCGCGGCGCCGATCGTCTCGCGCACGATGTAGATCGGCCGGCCCTTGGTCTCGACCAGGATGCGGCCGACATATTCGCCGAGCACGCCGAGCGAGATGAGCTGGACCCCGCCGAAGAACAGGATCGCCACCATCAGCGAGGGATAGCCCGGCACGTCGCCGCCGAGCAGGACGGTGCGCACGCCGAGATAGACCGCGTAGAGCAGCCCGAACACCGCGACCATCGCGCCGAGATAGCTCCACACGCGCAACGGCACGGTCGAACCCGAGGTGATGCCGTCGAGCGCCAGCGTCCACAGTTTCCAGTAATTGTATTTGGTGGTGCCGACATCGCGCGGCACGCGATCATAGTCGACCGCGGTCTGGCGGAAGCCCGCCCAGGCGAACAGCCCCTTCATGAAGCGGTTGCGCTCGGGCATCCGGCGGATGACGTCGACCACCTTGCGGTCGAGCAGGCGGAAATCACCCGCATGTTCGGGGATCTTGTCGGTCGAGAGCCAGTTGTGCGCGCGATAATAGAGGTCGGCGGTCAGCCGCTTGGGCAGCGTGTCGCTCTCGCGGTTGCGGCGCACGCCATAGACCACGTCATAGCCCTCGCGCCAGCGCGCCACCATCGTGCCGATCACTTCCGGAGGATCCTGCAGATCGACGTCGAGCGGCACCACCACCTGCCCCGCGGCATGGTCGAGCCCCGCCGACAGTGCCGCCTCCTTGCCGAAGTTGCGCGACAGCGAGACGCAGCGGATGCGCGGGTCGGCGGCGTGCGCGGCGAGGATCGCGGCGAGCGTGGCGTCGTGGCTGCCGTCGTCGACGAACAGGATCTCCCAGCCCTGCGCCTCGCCGAGCCCGTCGAGCACCTGGGTGACGCGGCGGACGAAGGGCTGGATCGCCTCCTGCTCGTCCTTGACCGGGGCGAGCACGGTGATGAGCGGGGCGGCGCCGGCGATCGTCGCGCCGGCGATGCCGTCGGCAAGGGGCACGAACAGCGTCACTCGAACACCCACCGGCGGTTGAGCCAGAACAGCGCGAACGGCGTGACAAAGAACATCGGCAGCGAGGCGAGATGCGGCGATACACGCAGCACATGCTCTGCGCCCCATACCCACAGGCTGTTGATCGACAGGCCGATCAGGTTGGCGGCGACGAACCGGAGCGCCTGTCGCGCGATATCGTCGCGCGAGCCATGGCCCTTGAACGAGAAGCGGCTGTGGATGGTGTAGCCGAGCAGCATCGCCACGCCCGTCGCCAAGGTGTTCGCGAGCAGGGCCGGCTGATGACCGGCACCATACAGCAGGTTGAAGCAGGCGATCTGGAACAGCGTGACACCGACGCCCGCGACGCCGTAGCGCATCAGTTGCGCCAGGAAGGCGCGATGATCGCCGTCCAGACCGGACCATGCCCTCATGATGTTCTCGCGCACCTTAGCGGCCCTTGCCCAGTCCCGCGTACCGACTAGAGCGGCACGCGGCGAATCTCAACCACGCCGGGAACCTGCCACGAATGGATGAAGTCCGCGTCAACGAGTCGCGATCGCGCTTCGCGGCCTTTCTGGACGAGCGCTGGCGGCTGGTGACGCTGCTGATCTGGCTCGGCGCGTGTGCGTGGATGCTGTGGACCAAGCGCAACCCGATCCACTGGCTCGCGCTTTCGGACACCGACGACAATATGCGGCTCGACCAGGTGCGCGACTGGCTGGGCGGGCAGGGCTGGTACGATCTGCGCCAGTATCGGCTGAACCCGCCGGTCGGCTTCGACATCCACTGGTCGCGGCTGGTCGATCTGCCGCTCGCCGCGATGATCCTCGTCGCCAGGCCGCTGTTCGGCGCCCCTGCCGCCTATCGCATCGCCTGCGCGGTGGCGCCGCTGCTGCCGATGGGGGTGGCAATGGCCGCGCTCGCGCTGGTCGTGCGGCGGCTGGTGTCGCCCTATGCCTACCCCGTCGCGCAGATCTTCGTGCTGTGCGGGACGAGCACGCTGATGATGTGGATGCCGCTGCGCATCGATCATCATGGCTGGCAGCTCGCCCTGCTGATGGTGACGCTCGCCGGCCTGTGCGATCCGGTGCGGCGCCGGTCGGGGATCACCGTCGCGCTGTCGTCCGCACTCAGCCTGACGATCGGGCTCGAGATGCTGCCCTATGTGGCGTTCGCGGGCGTGATCCTCGCGCTGCACTGGGCGTGGGACGGCGCCGAGGCGGAGCGGGTGCGGGCCTATGGCCTGTCGCTGGCGGTCTCGATCGCGGCGTGTTTCCTCGCATTCGCCTCGAACGACAACTGGACGCTCGGGCGCTGCGACGCGCTGACCCCGGTGTGGCTGGTGACGGTCGGGCTCGCCGCGCTGCTGCTCGCCGCGGCGTCGGTCGTGCCGGTCGGGTCGCGCGGCGCGCGGCTGGCGCTGGTCGTCGCGGCGGGTGCGGTCGT
>CAZZZX010000391.1:0-3690 GCA_964658585.1 uncultured Novosphingobium sp. | reverse complement strand
CCATCCCGGCCGCGCCCATTCCCGGCTGCTGCGGTGCGATCTCGTGAAGGGTCACGTCGAACTGGAGCACGCTGTTGGGCGGGATCACCCCGTCGCCCGCACCCTGCGCGCCATAGGCGAGCTGCGGCGGGATCCAGAAGCGGTAGCGTGCGCCGCGGTTCATCAGTTGCAGCCCTTCGGAAAAGCCGGGGATCGATCCGGCGACCGGCATGACCGCTGGACCCGAGCCGTGCTGCGCGGTCGAATCGAAGGTCGAGCCGTCGAGCAGCTTGCCGTCATAGTCGATCATCACGATGTCGGTGGCGCCGGCGTTCGAGCCGTGGCCGGGCGCCAGCACCTTGTATTCAAGCCCCGAGACGGTGGTGACGACACCGCGGTCGCGCGCGTTCTTGGCGAGGAACACCGACGGCGGCTGACCCATCGCGACCTGTTTCTTGGTGCCCGCCCAGGCGAGCCCCGCGCCGAGCAGCACCGCGACGCCGACCCCCAGCCAGACGCGGGTCACCGTTCCCCGGGCGACGGGACGGAGCGGCACGGCGGTGACTTCGGACATGGATCGACCTCTCGATTCGACGAGGCGCTTCTGCCGTCTCGCGCGCCGTCCGTCCAGCCGCGGCGCGACACATGAAAACGGCCGCCCGGGCGGATGCGCCGGGCGGCCGCGAAAGCCTGGAAGGCGGGGTGCTTACCGCGCGCCGTCGCGCTCGGCGCGCTTGCGCTCGAGCTTGCGCGCGCGACGGATCGCGGCGGCACGCTCGCGCGCACGCTTCTCGGACGGCTTCTCGTAATGACGGCGCAGCTTCATCTCGCGATAGACGCCCTCGCGCTGGAGCTTCTTCTTGAGGGCCCGGAGCGCCTGGTCGACATTGTTATCGCGAACGATGATCTGCATAAAACCGTCACTCTCCAAGCGGATGAGGGTGGGAACGGAGCCTCGCTCCGCAGAACCACACAAAACAACAGGGGTCGGCTGAAGGTACCCCTCAGCCGCGAACCGGCGCCGACTAGCAGAAGAGCGGGAGTGGGGCAAGCGCGTGCCACGCCGGGTTACGCGATCATCCGTCGCAGCGTCTCGATCATGTCGGCTTCGTGCGCGGGCTTGTCGCGGCGGATGCGGCTGATGCGGGGGAAGCGCATCGCCAGACCCGATTTGTGGCGCTTCGATGCGTGGATCGAATCGAACGCGACCTCGAGGACCAGCGTCTTCTCGACCTCGCGGACGGGGCCGAACCGGGCGAGCGTATGGTTGCGCACGAAACGGTCGAGCCCGGCAAGCTCCTCGTCGGTGAAGCCGGAATACGCCTTGCCCACCGGCAGCAGCTCGCCGCCCTCGTCGGGCGGCGCGGTCCAGCAGCCGAAGGTATAGTCCGAGTAGAAGCTCGATCGTTTGCCGTGGCCGCGCTGCGCGTACATCATCACGCAATCGGCGACGAGCGGATCGCGCTTCCACTTGTACCACAGCCCGGTCCGCCGCCCGGCGACGTAAGGGCTGTCGCGGCGCTTGAGCATCACGCCCTCGATCGCGCCGTCGCGCGCCGCCAGCCGGATCTCGCCGAGCGCGGCGAAATCGGGCGCGTCGATCAATGCGGAGAGGTCGAAGCGATCGGGCGGCAGCGCGCCGACGAACGCTTCGAGCCGCGCGCGCCGCTCGGTCCATGGCAGTGCCCGGACATCCTGCGTGCCGTCGAATAGCATGTCGTAGAGCCGGACGAAGGCCGGGTAGTCGGCCTGCATCCTCGCGGAGACCGTCTTGCGCCCGAGCCGCTGCTGGAGCGCGTTGAAACTCGCGGTCTCGCCGCCATGCTCGGCGCGGCCCTGGCCCTCGCCGCGCACCAGCAGTTCGCCGTCGAGCACGCCGTCCGCCGCGAACGCCGCCGCCACGTCGGGGAAACTGGCGGTGATGTCGTCGCCCGCGCGGCTGTAGAGCCGGGTGTCGCCGCCGGCGACACGGACGATCTGGATGCGGATCCCGTCCCATTTCCATTCCGCGACATAGTCGGCCAGATCGACGGTGCCGTCCTCGAGCGGATGCGCGAGCATGAACGGCCGGAACACCGGCAGCGCCTCGGCAACGGGCAGCGCGCCGCGGCCCTCCGCCCAGTCGAACAGCGGCGCATAGGGCGGCGCGAGCCCGTGCCACAGCTCCTCGACCTGATCGACATCGAGCCCGAACGCCTGCGCCAGCCCGGTCTTGGCGAGCCGCGCCGAGATGCCGACGCGCAGCGCGCCGGTGGCGAGCTTGAGCAGCGCGTAACGGCCGGTCGCGTCGAGATGATCGAGCATCGCGGCGAGGATCGCGGGCGCCTGCGCGCGGGGCGCCGCCGCCAGCCGCTCGATCGCCGCCGAGATCGAGAGCGTGCCGTCGTCGACATCGGCCGGTCCGTCGACCGGCACCGGCCACAGCAACGCCACCGTCTCGGCGAGATCGCCGACGAAATCGCGGCTCATCGCGAACAGCTCCGGGTCGACCCGCTCGACCATCATGTCGCGGATCGCGGCACTCTTGACCGCCTTGAGATCGACCGCGCCGGTCAGCGCCGCCATCGCCCAGCCGCGATCGGGATCAGGCGTGGCGCGCAGATAATCCGCGATCAGCTTGAGCTTGGCGTTGCGCGAGCGGGTATAGACCAGCCCGTCGAGCAGCTTGGCGAAGGCGCGCATGATCGTGCCAACGCGCGCGAAACGAAAAGTGCCCCCGTCCGGGGTGGGACGGGGGCACGACTACGCTACGCAACCCGGGGGGACGCTACATCGGCACCGGAGGTCAGCTCTTGCGCGCCGCCTCGAACAGGAACCAGGCACGCTTCTCGGCCTGATCGATCCACTCGTCGATCAGCGAGGAGGTGGGGGTATCGCCGGCATCCTCGCACTTCTCGCGTGCCTCGCGGAAATGGCGGATGACCTCGAGATTGTCGTCGCGCAGCTCCTTGAGCATCGCCAGCGGCTCGACGAACTCCTTGTCGTTGTCCTTGATCTTCTGGCGGCGTGCGATGTCGCCGATCGAGCGCAGCGTCAGGTTGCCGGTCTTGCGGACGCGCTCGGCGAGGTCGTCGGTGATCGCGAGGATCTCGGCGCCCTGATCGTCGAGCAGCAGGTGATAGTCGCGGAAATGCGGGCCGGACATGTGCCAGTGGAAATTCTTGGTCTTGAGATACAGCGCAAAGAGATCGGACAGCACGCCGTTGAGCGCGTCCGCCGCGGTCTCGGTGTTGCTGGTGTCGAGATCGGTGGGGGTGTCGAGGGCGGGTGCGGGCGCATCGGCCATGGCGCGTCTCCATCATGAGGTCGTTCGGGTGCCTCAACGAGGTAAGACCGCAAGAGTTCGACGCAACCCGCACGCGCCCGTAATTAATCCGATCGCGGTGATCGAGATCAGCCGATCTGGAGCGCGCGTATCGCCATCGCCACTCCCGCGATCACGAGCGCCGCACCGACGATGGCGCGGACAATGCGCAGCGGGACGAGCTTCGGCCAGCGCTCGCCCAGCACGACCGCGGGTGCGTTGGCCGCGGTGACCCCCGCCGCCGCGCCGATCGCGGTCAGCACCGGATGCCCGCTGCCGCCCGCGATCGCGGCGACGACGAACTGGGTCTTGTCGCCGAATTCGAGGATGAAGAAGGCGCCGGCGGACGACAGCAGCGCGCCGAGTTTCCAAGTGTCGACCATCGGCGCCGGCTTGACCGCGAGGAA
>CAZZZX010000390.1:970-3699 GCA_964658585.1 uncultured Novosphingobium sp. | reverse complement strand
CGACTGCACCGGATCGAACCCGCTCGAGGTGGAGGACAGGAAATTGACCTCGTCCGACGCGTGGGTGAGATCGACGGTGGCGGAGCCGAACAGCGACCAGCGCTTGAGGAAGGCGAGTCGTCCGCCGAAACGGATTTCCTGGTGATCGGCGAGATCCTCGATCGCGGGGCTGATATGGCGGTTGAGATCGAGATAGCCGATCAGGACATACGTCTTCTGCGTCCCCAGCGTCGCGTCGACCTCGTTGCGCCGGAACGCCAGCGAGCTCTTGTCGATCCGGAAGCTGTGGATCAGGCTGACGAAACTGCCGTAGCGGATCGTCGTGCGCCCGACATAATCCGAGAAGCTGCCGGACAGGCCGGTGCCGTCGGGAAACAGATTGGTCGGTCCGCCGATCCGGTAGCTCTGCCCGATATTGGTGCGCAGCGCGAAGCGCGGCAGGTCGAGCGAGTAGTCGAGCCCGTAGGTGATGCGCTGATCGCCCTCCCAGCGATCGTACCCGTTGAAGCGGTTGAGCGCGAACAGGTTTGAATCGTCGAGATCGATCGCGCGTGCATCCTCGTTGGGGATCGCCATGTTCTTGGCGTGCGGCGAGGCGACGATCTGGATGCGCGGCGTGATGATCTGCGTGCCGCCGAACGCCGAGCCGACGAACGGCCAGCGCATCTCGGCGGCGATGGCGGCGACGCCGCGCGTCTCCCAGCCCGGATCGCCGCGATAGATGACGGTGCTGTCCTCGCTGGTGTTCGAGGTATGATAGACGTCGCCGCGCAGATAGCCGGTGAAGCCCAGCATCTGCCCGAGCGGCGTCAGCAGCCATTTCTGCCATTGCGCGCCGGCGAACGCGCGCTGCGTGTCCTGCCCCTCGTCGCGGCTGATCGCCAGCGTGTTGGCCTGCAGCGTGATCGTGCCGTCGAGCAGCGGATCGGCGATGCGGCGGCGATAGTCGATCAGCGGCAGCGCGATCGGCTGGTTGCGCTGGTGCTGGTCGAGCACCAGGGTCCGGAACTGCCAGCCCGCGATCGACAGATAGCTGTCGTCGTCGATCCGCTCGGCCTGCACCACCGAGCGCAGGCGATCGTCGTAGGCGATGTCGTAGCGGCGCAGGAACGTCTTGTCGGTGACCTGGCGGAGCGAGACGGTGATCGTCCAGGCGGGGCCGAACTGGAACCGGCCGTTCGCGTCGATATAGCCGCGGAAGCGCTTGTCGAAATTATTGCCGGTCAGCGACTGGCTGCTGTAGGTCGCATAGCCGTGGACCTGGAAGGCGCCGCGGCTGTCGAGCGAGCGATATTGCGCCTCCGCCATCGGCGCTACCGCGGTGAAGACGTGCGGCGTCAGCGTGAGGTCGCGATTGGGGGCGATCTGCCAGTAATAGGGCGTCGCGACCTCAAGCCCGTTACGGCTGTTGTAGGTCGCGTCCGGCACCAGCGCGCCCGAATTGCCGCCGGCGCCGGTGCCGTCGGGATGCGAGAAGATCGGCAGGAAGAAGAACGGTACGCCGAGCAGCCTCAGCCGCGCGTCCCGGTACGAAACGCGGTGGCGCGCGGGATCGTAGGTGACGTGATCCGCGGTGATCTCCCACAGGGGCTGTTTGGGGCAGCCCTTGTCGGTTGTGACGTCGCACGGCGAATAGGACGCGTGGTCGAGATCGTAGACGCCGTCGGTGCGCTTGCCCTTCACCGCCGCCATGCGCCCGCCATTCTCGAGCACGAGCAGCAGATTGTCGGCGACGCCGTTCTTGAGATCGTCGGTCAGGTCGGCATCGTCGGCGTAGGAGATGTCGCCCTGCGGGTTCTCGATCGCGACATGGCCGTGCGCGTGCGCGACATTGGCCTTGCGGTCCCAGGTGACGGTGTCGGCGCGCAGCCGGCTGCCCTGGCGCAGCATCCGCACATCGCCCGAGGCGACGACGATCTGGCTCTTGTAGTCATAGTCGATCGCGTCGGCGGTAAAGGCGACCTGATTGTTGGCGAGCGGCGCGTCCTGTCCGGCGACGGTCAGCGCGGGCGGCTCCGCCGGACGCGCGAGATCGGGCGTGGCGCCGGCGGAGGCGGTCGGCGCGGCGCCGGTCGGGGTGGACGCCGGGTCCTCCGCGATCGGACGCGCGAGGGCCGGCGACGCGATCGACGCCAGCACCAGCGGCAACGCAGTGGCGAGCCGGCGCCACGGCCGTCCGGTCGTCAGACAGTCGAAATTCAATGCGTCCCCCGGGGCCTGAGCGGCCTCCCTGATACCGGGCGATGCTATCGCACCCGCGGGTGCGCTCCGCAATCGCGGCTTTACGTTCCTGCGACGGGTGGTGCAGCGGCGCACGGGTTGCCATATCGCGCAAAGCGCGTAACGCCGCCGCAATCCAACGATCGTTTTCCCCCCGAAAGGCCGATACCCGACATGAACGTCCGCTTTGCCGACCGCCGCCCCGATGGCGGCTATGTCCTCGCCATCCCGCTCGCGACGGGGGCACCCGCGGCCGATCGTCTCGCCGCGCTGGGCGACGGCGCGGGCTATGCCGCGCGCGCCGCGGGCAGTGCGCGCTTCGATGGCGAGGCCGGTGCGATCGTCGAGCTCTACGTGCCGCAGGGCGCCGCCACGCAACGCACGCTGCTGATCGGGCTCGGCGCCGCCGATGACGACCAGTCCTACGAGCGCGCCGGCGGCGGGCTCGTCGCGCGGCTGCTGACATCGGGCGAGACGACGCTCGTTATCGACCTGACCGGACACCGCAC
>CAZZZX010000390.1:0-960 GCA_964658585.1 uncultured Novosphingobium sp. | reverse complement strand
GCCTATGCGGCGCTGCTGCGCGGCTGGCGCTACGACCGCTACCGCACCACGCTCAAGCCGCGCCAGAAGCCGACACTGACCGACATCGTGATCGTCGGCGCGGACACGGGCGCGGACGCCGCCTTCGCGCCGCTCAAGGCGCTGGCCGACGGCGTGTTCCTGACCCGCGAACTGGTCACCGAGCCTGCCAACATCATCTATCCCGAAAGCTTCGTCGCGCGCGTGCGCGGCGATCTCGAGGCGGCGGGCGTCACCGTCGAGGTGCTCGGCGAGGCCGAGATGGAAAAGCTCGGCATGGGCTCGCTGCTCAGCGTGTCGCTCGGATCGGCGCGCGACGCGCAGTTGCTGGTGATGCGCTGGAAGGGATCGGACGCCGATCCGGTCGCCTTCGTCGGCAAGGGCGTGACCTTCGATACCGGCGGCATCTCGATCAAGCCCGCCGCGGGCATGGAAGACATGAAGTGGGACATGGGCGGCGCGGGTGCGGTCGCGGGTGCGATGCTCGCGATCGCGAAGCGCAAGGCCAGGGCGCACGTCATCGGCGTGTGCGGGCTGGTCGAGAACATGCCCGACGGCAAGGCGACGCGTCCGGGCGATGTCGTCACCTCGATGTCGGGGCAGACGATCGAGGTCATCAACACCGATGCCGAGGGGCGCCTGGTGCTCGCCGACGCGATCACCTGGGTGCAGCGCACGCACGGCGTCAAGACCGTGGTCGATCTGGCGACGCTGACCGGCGCGATGATCGTCAGCCTGGGGCACGAGTTCGGCGGCATCTTCGCCAATGACGATGCGCTCGCCGCGGGGCTGGTCGCGGCGGGCGATGCGGTCGGCGACAGGCTGTGGCGCTTCCCGATGGCGGACGGTTTCGACAAGCTGATCGACAGTCCGATCGCCGACATGAAGAATGTCGGGCCGCGCCAGGGCGGCTCGATCACCGCGGCGCAGTTCATCAAGCGC
>CAZZZX010000389.1:789-3702 GCA_964658585.1 uncultured Novosphingobium sp. | reverse complement strand
GCATGAGCCTTTTCCGCCGGGGACCAGAATGCCTCGATATCGTCGATCGGCGGCTTGCTGTACCCGCGCGTGCCGCGGAACAGATCGGCGATCGACATCTTCTGCGTGGTCGACAGGAACTGCGCCTCGGCGTCGCTCGCGGCGGCGACGATGTTGACCCCGATCATCGCGTGCGGCCGGGCCAGCGCCGCGGACGGTGCGAAGCGTGCGCGATAGACATCGAGCGCCTGGATCAGCGCCGCGGGCGCGAAGTGCGAGGCGAAGGCATAGGGCAATCCCAGATGCGCGGCGAGCTGCGCGCCGAACAGGCTCGATCCCAGGATCCACAGCGGCACCTGCGTGCCACCGCCCGGCACTGCCTGTACGCGTCGGTTCGGATCGATCGGGCCGAGCAGCGCCTGCAGTTCGAGGACGTCCTGCGGAAACTGGTCGGATGCCATCGGGTCGCGCCGCATCGCCCGCCAGGTCGCCTGGTCGGTGCCCGGCGCGCGGCCGAGCCCGAGGTCGATGCGACCGGGAAACAGCGTCGCCAGCGTGCCGAACTGTTCGGCGATGACCAGCGGCGAATGGTTGGGCAGCATGATCCCGCCCGCGCCGACCCGGATGCTCTGCGTGCCGGCGGCGACATGCTGGACGACCAGCGAGGTCGCCGCGGACGCGATGCCCGGCATGTTGTGATGCTCGGCCACCCAGAAGCGGGTATAGCCCCAGCGCTCGGCATGGCCGGCGAGATCGCGCGCCGCGTCGAGCGCTTCGCGAAGGCCGCTGCCCTGCCGTACGCGGACGAGATCGAGGATCGAGATCAGCGCCATCACGCTCTCCATTGGTTCGTGGATGCAACCTAGATGGGATCGACGCCGATGAAAACGAAGGCTCGCCGTATTTCGCCGCGCGGGACTCGACAGGATCGCCGCTTTCGCCGACATCGGCGCGGTCTGGCGATCTGGGGAAGGGGGACAATGGACGACGCACGCCCGTATCCGAGACCCGGTGCCGTGCCCGCCCCCGCGGTGGATCGCACCGCGCATCGTCACAAGACGTTCGAGCCGATCACGCTCGTCACCGAGCGTGGCGACCTTCGCGCGCATGTCCTCAACGTCTCGACGACCGGTGCGCTGATCCACGCGGCGGGCGGCCCGGCGGCGGGCGAGCGTTGCACCCTGTTCCTGGCGGGCCGAGAGGTCGCCGCCGAAGTGATTTGGGTCGGCGGCCCGCGCTTCGGCGTCGCGTTTCGCGGTGCGCTGACGCCCGACGAACTGGCGCGCCTGCTCGGTTGAGCGGGGATGCCGTGGGGGAGAGTCGATGAGCCTGTCCGGCCAATATGATCGCGACAACATCTTCGCGAAGATCGTCCGCGGGGAAGCGCCGTGCCACCGCATCTGGGAGGATGATGGGCTGCTCGCCTTTCTCGACGTCTTCCCGCAGTCCTACGGCCACGCGCTGGTGGTCCCCAAGCAGGCGCAGGCACGCAACCTCTTCGAGATCGAGCCCGCCCAGCTGTGCGACCTGTATCGCGGCGTCCAGATCGTCGCGGAGGGCATCCGGGAGGTGCTGCGCCCCGACGGCGTCCAGGTGATGCAGTTCAACGGCGCGCCCGCGGGGCAGACCGTCTATCACATCCACGTCCACATCATCCCGCGCTGGTCGGGCGAGGATCTGGGACTGCATGCCTCGACGCAGGGCGACGCGGCCGAGCTGGCGGCGCTGGCGGCGAAGCTGCGGGCCCATCTCGGGCGGAGCTGAATAGCTGTCGCCGGTTGACGACGGTCATTCACTTCATCGCAGCGTTCGGTCGTGCTAACGACCGATCATCATGCACGTCGAATCTCCATGCGTCAGGAGATGCACGCTGGATGCGGATGACGTTTGCCTCGGCTGCGGCCGCACGATCGACGAGATCGTCGTTTGGGGAAAAGCGTCTCAGGCCCGGAAACGTGCCATTCTCGTCTCATCCGCCGAGAGGCTCGCCCACCGCCTCGGACAACGATAGCGCCAAGGGCGCGCATCGGGCCGGGCGATCCGACATGACGGGCCGGTGGCGCGAGCCACGGCGCGCGATCCGTCGGCCGCCCTCAATATCCCATCAGGCTCAGCACTTCCTTGCGGCTGCGCTGGTCGTCGCGGAACACCCCCATCATGCGGCTCGTCGTCATGCCGACGCCCGGCGTGCGCACACCGCGCGCGGTCATGCAGGCGTGGGTCGCCTCGATCACCACCGCGACGCCCTGCGGATGGAGATGCTCCCAGATACAGTCGGCGACCTCCGCGGTCAGCCGCTCCTGCACCTGCAGCCGCCGCGCGAAGCCGTGCAGCACGCGCGCCAGCTTGGAAATGCCGACCACCCGGTCGCGCGGCAGATAGGCGATCGCCGCCTTGCCGATGATCGGCGCCATGTGATGCTCGCAATGCGACTGGAACGGGATGTCCCTGAGCAGCACGAGCTCGTCATAACCGCCGACCTCCTCAAAGGTGCGGCTGAGATGGTGCGACGGATCCTCGGTATAGCCGACGCAATATTCCTTCCACGCGCGCGCCACCCGGGCGGGGGTGTCGCGCAGCCCCTCGCGGCTGGGATCGTCGCCGGTCCAGCGGATCAGCGTGGCGATCGCGGCGAGCACGTCGTCGGGGACGGGGGCCTTGGGCGGGGGCGAGACGATGTCGGACATGGGCGGTCCTTTGCGCCCGCCCGGCGCGGCGTACAAGCCGGTTCAGGCGGCCTCGAACTGGAGCCGGGCGAGCCTCGCGTAGAGACCGCCCGCGGCGGCGAGCTGGTCGTGCCGGCCTTCCTCGACGATCCGGCCCTTGTCCATCACGACGATGCGGTCGGCGGCGCGCACGGTGGCGAGGCGGTGCGCGATGACCATCGTCGTACGCCCCGCCATCAGCCGTTCGAGCGCGTCCTGGACCAGTCGT
>CAZZZX010000389.1:0-779 GCA_964658585.1 uncultured Novosphingobium sp. | reverse complement strand
AGCGCGGAGGTCGCCTCGTCGAGCAGCCGCAGCGGCGCGTCGCGGAGCAGCGCGCGCGCGATCGCGACGCGCTGGCGCTGCCCGCCCGACAGCCGTGCGCCGCTTTCGCCGAGATAGGTGTCGAGCCCCTGCGGCAGCGCGTGGAGGAACTCCGCCGCATTGGCCGCCTCCGCCGCGCGCCAGATCGCGGCGTCGTCCGCATCCCAGCGGCCGTAGCGCAGATTGTCGCGCGCCGACGCCGCGAAGATCACCGTCTCCTGCGGCACGATCGCGATCCGGCTGCGGATCGCCGCGGGGTCCGCCTCGGCGAGCGGCACGCCGTCGAGCGAGATGATGCCCGCCTGCGGATCGTAGAAGCGCTCGGCGAGCTGGAACAGGGTCGACTTGCCGGCGCCCGAGGGCCCGACCACCGCCAGCGTCTCGCCCGGCGCCAGCGTCAGCGTCAGCTCCTCGACCGCGGCGACCTCGGGCCTGGTCGGATAGCGGAAGGTGACCCGATCGAACGCCAGCCGGCCCGCGGCGGGTACCGGCAGCGCGCGCGGCCGTGCCGGCGCCGCGATCTCGGGTCGCTCGACGATCAGTTCGGCGAGCCGCCCGGCGGCGCCCGCGCCGCGCAGCAGATCGCCATAGACCTCGGCGAGCGAGCCGAACGCGCCCGCGACCAGCCCCGCGGTCAGCACGAAGGCGGCGATCGCGCCGCCCGACATGCGGCCGTGCGCGACGTCGATCGCGCCCTGCCAGAGGATCAGCGTGATCGCGCCGAACATCAGCCCCATCAC
>CAZZZX010000388.1:0-3705 GCA_964658585.1 uncultured Novosphingobium sp. | reverse complement strand
GACATCACCGACCCCGATCCCCGCGCGCGCTACGTGACGCAGGATTATCCGGGCCATTTCCGCCTCGATACCAAGATGATCTACCTGACGCTCACTCAGGAGATCGGCGATGTCGGCGTGCTGAAGTCGGTCAGCGCCTACCAATACATGAACAAATATCAGACGAGCGACAACGATCGACTCGCCAGCCCCTATTACTTCGATAATCTGACGTTCTGGCAGGACAAGAGCAAGACGTTCACGCAGGAGGTGTCGCTCGCGTCGAAGCCCGCGTCGCGGTTCGAATATGTCGTCGGTGGATATTATCTCCGCCAGCGCGCGCTCCAGAACATCTTCGAGGTCAGCTCGCCCTATGCGGCGGCGATCCCGGTCAATTCGGATTACGGGATCAAGTTCCAGACCGACAGTCCCTATCAGCACACGTCGCTCGCCGGCTACGGCAACACGACGCTCCACGTCGGGGATCATCTCAACCTGATCGCCGGCGCCCGATACAACTATGACAAGATCACCGCTCAGCCCTATCAGTATTACGCCATCGTACCGGGCAAGAAGGCCACCAGCCGCGAGGTGACCGGCAGGGTCGGCGCCGAATATCGCGTCACCCCGGTGAACATGATCTACGTGACCGGCTCGCGCGGCTACAAGCCGACCGGACTAAACTTCAATTCGCCCGGTATCTTCACGAAAGATTCGTTCAAGAAGGAAACCGTGACCGCGCTCGAGATCGGCACCAAGAACGATTTTGCGGACCACCGCGTGCGGATCAATCTGGCGGGTTACTATTACTGGTACAACAATCTCCAGTTCAACACGTCGGATCCGATCCCCTATACGGATGGCACTGCCAACATCCCCCATGCCCGCATCTATGGTGCCGAGGCCGAGTTCAGCATCCTTCCGGTCGAAGGCTTCCGGATCGACGGCAACGTCTCGTACGGTCACGGCAGGCTGAAGGGCAATTATCTCGCGATCGACGCGCAGACCGTGGCACAGATCCGGAATGCCCAATATGCGGCGCTCGATCCGGCCGTGTGCCATTATTACTGCCCGTTCAATCCGGCGGTCATCAACGCCGTCTATGCCGGCGCGCAGAACACGAACGGCAACCCTGTGCCCAAGCTGCCGACATGGCAGGGTCAGGTGAGTCCGAGCTATGCCTGGCACATGTTCGGCGGCAGGGTGACGCTGCGCGGCGACGTGATCTATCGCGGCAAGTTCAACTACCGGCTGTTCGCGGTCGCCGCGCTCGATCGCGTGCCTTCCTACACGATCTACAACGCGTTCGTGTCCTACGAGCCCGACGACAAGCCCTATTCCTTCTCGATCTCGGCCCAGAACCTCACCAACAAGAACGGCATCAACTCGCGCTTCTCCGATCCCTATGGATCCGGAACGACGAGCGTCGAATATATCGATCCGCGCCAGGTCTTCGGGACGATCAACTTCAAGTTCTGAAAGACCGTTTGAGAACGCGCTCGAGGGCGCTTCGTCAAAGCGGGCCGCAACCGGCTTTCTCGAACGGTCTGCGATCCCGATCCGCCCCGCCGCCGCCGCCGGGGCGGTCAGGCGAGCGGTCGTTCGACCATCGATACCGCACGGGGGCTGGGCGCCCGCATCACCAGCAGGCCGATCAGCAGCGCGATCTCGATCGCGGCGATCGCCATGAAGACGCCCGAGAAACTGCCGGTGCGATCGCGCACGATGCCGCCCAGGGCCGGCCCGATCGCCGCCGAGGTCGAGATCCAGGTCATCGTCGAATAGAGTTCCAGGCTCGCGCGGCGGCCGAAATATTGCTGCATCAGCATCGCGGTCGAGACGTAGCTGAAGCCCACCCCCACCCCGAAGCCCGCCGCGAACAACCCGAGCGCGATCGTACCCGCGCCGATCGCCAGACTGGCTGACGTCACCGCCAGCGCGCCCAGCGACAACATGGTCAGCCGGCGGCCGTCGATCTTCTCGCCGATCACGCCCGCCGCCGCTGCCGCCAGCGCACCGATCGCGGCCGAGATGCCGATGAGCGCGGTCGCCGAACCCTTGGTCTGGCCACGCTCCATCAGGTGCTGGAAGGCGAAGCTGTGGACCGTCGTGTTGACCAGCAGGCAGCCGGTATAGGCGGCGACGATCAGCCAGAATTGCGGGGTTGCGAGCGCCGCGCGCAGCGTCCATTGCGCGGCATCGGGTGCGGCATCGGCGGCGACCTCCTCGCGGCGCGCGAGCCCGCCGCCGCGCGTCACCACCATCGCGAAGCCACCGGCCGCGATCGAGGCCGCTGCGCAGATCATCCAGTAGCTGCGCCAGCCATGCGCGATTTCGCTGACCACGTAGAACAAGACCGGCCCGAACACCGCGCCCAGGCTGCCCGAGGTGAAATAGATGCCGAGCGCAGTCGATCGCCTGGCGAACATGGTGGTGATGACGTGGACGCTCGGCACCGTGCCGCAGAAGCAGAAACCGAGACCCAGCAGGGTCGCACCGACATGATAGACGATCACGCTATGCGTCGCCGCCATCGCGATGAAGCCGGCGAACAGCATCAGCGTCCCGACACCGAGCGTCAAACTGACACCGATGCGGCGGATCGTCCAAGCGGGCAGCAGGCTCGCCGCGCCGCAGGCGATGCCGAGCAGGGTGAAGCCGAAGCCCGCCTGCGCCCAGTCCATGCCGAGATCGGGCACCATCGACGGCAGCAGAAGACCGAGCGAGTTGAAGGTCGATGCGAGCAGCAGGAAGTAGAGCAGGCTGAGCGCCGCCAGCACGACGATCCGCGTGCGTCCGTGAAAATCCATCAGGCGTCACTCCCGCTCGAGAAAGCCCCGATCACAGCACCGGCCAATCGCACGGGATCGTCCTGCCCGCGCGCGCGACGATATCGGGTGCGGCCGCTTCAATCTGCGCGAACAGCCGCGCCTCGTCCACTGTCGTCGAACGATAGGCGTCGACGACGCGTCGCCCGTCGACCCAGACGCTGTGGACGCCGCGCCCGTCCGCCGACCAGACGAGCTGGTTGACGACGTTGAGCAGCGGCACCCATTCCGGCCGGTCGCGGTCGTGCGCGACGAAATCCGCCTTCTTGCCGGGCTCGAGCGATCCGATCAGATGTCCGAGCTGCGCACCCTTCGCGCCGTTGATCGTCCCGCATTCCAGCGTGCGATAGGCGGAGAACAGCGACGAATCGCGCCGCGCGTCCTTGTGGATGCCGGCGGTGACGAACATCGCGCGCATCATGTCGGCGGCGTTGCCGTTGTTGGCGCCATCGGTGCCGAGCTGGATGTTGACGCCCGCCGCCGCCATCTCGGGAAACCGGCCGAAGCTGCTCGCGCCATAGGCGCCCTTCATCGCGGTCATCGGGCAATGCGTCACGCTGGTTCCGCTCGCCGCGAGCAACGCGACCTCGGCATCGTCGAGATAGATCGCATGGGTGAGCGACAGATGCGGGCCGAGCGCGCCGATCGCCCCGAGATGCGCGATCGGGCGGCGGCCGGTGGCGGCGAGATAATAGTCCGGGTCCGCGGGATCCGGGCTCATATGCGCGCTGACCCCGGTACCGCGCTCGCGTGCGAGCGTGGTCGCGGCGTGCCACAGATCGTCGGTCGCGGTCATGTGGCCGACCAGGCACGGCCATGCGGCGAGCAGCGGATCACCCGTCGTCGGATAGCGATCCAGCTCGGCCTCGAGCACGGCGATGGCGGTGCGGGTCAGCGC
>CAZZZX010000387.1:0-3710 GCA_964658585.1 uncultured Novosphingobium sp. | reverse complement strand
GCGCGCGGCCGCGGCAGTCATGGCGATGAACAACGTCTATTACCGCTTCGTCCACCTCGTCTCGAACCCGGAATACGGCACGCTACCCGCCAAGCTGCGGATGAATGTGATCGGCAATCCGGGCATCGACAAGGCGGATTTCGAGCTGTTCTGCCTTGCGGTCTCGGCGATGAACGGCTGCGGCATGTGCATCGACAGCCACGAGAAGGTGCTCAAGCAGCACGGCGTCGGATCGGACGTGGTCCAGGCCGGCGCGCGTATCGGCTCGGTGGTCAAGGCGGTCGCGACGGTCCACGCGACGCTTTGATATCCGCTCCCGGGACAGGGTGCTCGCGGAGTGTCGGGCCACGACCGCCGCGAGACTCGCAATCCATACCGGCGGGTACTATGTCGCGAATAGTCTAAGCGGAGCGTGAGAATGGCGGGCCGGCTCATCGCCTATCTGGATTCGATCAAGGCGCGCGACCCGGCACCGCGGTCGCGCGCCGAGATTCTGCTGTATCCGGGCGTCTGGGCGGTGTTCTGGCATCGCGTCGCGCATCGGCTGTTCGGCGCGCGCCAGTTCTTCCTGGCGCGCGCGGTCAACCATTTCGCGCGCGCGACGACGGGCATCGATATCCATCCCGGCGCGACGATCGGCCGCAACCTGTTCATCGACCATGGCTTCAGCGTGATCGGCGAGACCGCGATCATCGGTGACAACGTCACGATCTACCAGCATGTCACGCTCGGCGGCACCAATCCGGTCAACGGCAGGTCGGGCAAACGCCACCCGACGATCCTGGACGGCGCGGTGATCGGGTCGGGCGCCAACGTGCTCGGGCCGATCACGGTGGGCGAGGGGGCGCGTGTCGGCGCCAACGCCGTGGTTACGCGCGACGTGCCCGCGGGCGCGACGATGGTCGGCATCCCGGCGCGCTCGACGCTGGTCGACGCGGCCGAGACGCAGCGCTTCACGCCCTACGGTACCTGCGGCGAGATGTTCGATCCGGGTTCGCAGAAGTTGGAGATCATGCGCTGCGAGATCGAGCAGCTGCGCAAGCGCATCGACGAACTGATCCGCGAGCGCGACGGCGAGCGTCTGTCCGTCGATCGCGATCGGGAGAGCGCGTGACCGCGACCGTCACGCCGTTTCCAGCGCCGTCAAGGGCGCCCGGCCAGGTTGGCTTCGACCGCGCCGAACTCTCCCGCATCCTCGATCTCTACGGCCGCATGGTCGCGGCCGGCCACTGGCGCGATTATGCGATCGATCTCGGGCGCGAGGCGGCGGTGTTCGCCGCCTTCCGGCGTACCGCCGAGCGCCCCGAGTTCCGGATCGAGAAGCGTCCGGCGCTGCGTCACCGCCAGGGCATGTGGGCACTGGTCGCCGAGCATGGCGCGGTGGTCAAGCGCGGGCAGGAACTCGGCTCGGTGCTGGCACCCGTCGAGCGCAAGCTGGTCAAGCTGATCGAGGACTGAACACCGGCGCACGCGACACCGGCGGCAGTTTCGCCGCGAGCGCGGGCGGCAGCAGCATCACCACGCGCGATCGCGCCACCGCCCAATAGGCCGACAGCAGCAGCAGCGCCGATCCCAGCACCAGCGCGGTCAGCGCGGTGTTGAGCGTCAGCGCGCCGAAGCTGTGGAACAGCGACGACAGCGCATACAGCACATAGGCCAGCGCCGAGACCATCAGCGCGCGTCGGTCGATCGCCAGCGCGACCAGCGCCAGCACGACATAGAGCGCGATCACCGCGGCGGCGCCGCCCGTGGTGACGCCGCCGTCGATCAGCCCGCCCATGAAGATCGGATGGACGATCATCGGCGCGGCGAGCAGGTGCAGCCAGAAGGCGACGTCCGATCGCCGGGTCTGGCGAAGCGGGTCGCTCATGTCCCAGCGCATCGCCAGCGCGAAGGCGCAGAGCCCGGCGAGGAAGACCAGTGGCGTGAGGTGCGCCTCGAGCGCGGGCACCGCGGCGACGAGCAGCGCGAGCAGCACGGCCGCCAGCGCGGCGACGCCCGCCGCGATCGTGATCGGCACGTGGAAGCGGCGCCAGTGCGCAACCGCGCCGCCCATGGCGACGGCACCGCCGCCTGCGACGGTCAGCGCGGCCGCCGCCGACCGGAAATCACCCGATGCGTCGAAACCCCATCGATGCGCGGTGGCGCCCCCCGCCCAGTCGGCGACGCCGAGTGGTATCGCGATCAGCGTCGCGCCCGCCTCGAACAGCCCGGCGACGAACGCCGCGAGCAGCAGGATCGAGGGCAGCGCCATCCGCCGCCGTGCGGTGAAGACCTCGGCCAGCCCCCACGCGGTCGCCGCGACCAGCGCACCGACCAACCACACCGCGCCGTCGCCGGCCAGATCCGCGCCGATCCAGCCGACCGCGACCAGCGTCAGCACGCAGGCGATCGAGACGAAGATGTCGTTGAACCCGGTGATGAGCCGGAACTGCTCCTCGTCGACCGCGGGTGCCGCTCCGCGGCGTTCCTGGAAGTGGCGCAGCCGCGCCAGCGTCGGCGCGTCGAGCACGCCTGCGGCCAGCGCCGCCTCGAGATCGTCCTCGGTGTACATGGGGGGGACATAGCCGAGGTGTGTTAGTTAGACAAGACGGCAACCTGGACCCGTTCGTGCTGTGGAGCCGCGGGCGAAGTCGAAGCGGCGTCTCGAAGTAGCCGCGCGGGCCCTTCGGGACGGGTCTTCGACTTCGCTGCGCTTCGCTCGGCCTCTCTTCAGGGCGAACGGATCAGCACTCCGAGCGCACGTCACTCGGCCTCCCGCACCCGCTCGTGATGGCGGATCACCTCCTCGATGATGAAGCGCAGGAACTTCTCCGAGAAATCGGGATCGAGCTGCGCTTCCTGCGCGAGCCCGCGCAGCCGCTCGATCTGCGCGCGCTCGCGGCCGGGATCCGCGGCGGGCAGGCCGGTCGCGGCCTTGTGGCGGCCGACCGCCTGGGTGATCCGGAAGCGCTCGGCGAGCATGAACACCAGGGCCGCATCGATATTGTCGATGCTCGAGCGGTAGCCCGCGAGCGTATCGTCGGTCATCTCGTCCTCCCTGCCGCGGCAGCGCCCTCTTCGCGACAGGCGGAGCCGCGCGCAAGCCTCCACGCGCTTGCCTTTGGCGGACGCGGAGCGCAGAGGTCGCGCCATGACCGCGACCGTCCATCCGCTCCGCGGGGCCGCCCGCACCGAACCCTCGCTCGACCCGCTGATGGCGCTGGTCGCCGCCGACATGAACCGCGTCAACGCGGTGATCCTCGAGCGGATGCAGAGCGAGGTGCCGCTGATCCCCGAACTCGCCGGCCACCTGATCGCGGGCGGGGGCAAGCGGATGCGGCCGATGCTGACGCTCGCCTGCGCCGCGCTGCTCGGCTATCAGGGCACGCGTCACCACAAGCTCGCCGCGATCGTCGAGTTCATCCACACCTCGACGCTGCTCCACGACGACGTCGTCGACGGTTCGGGGATGCGGCGCGGGCGGCGCACCGCCAACATGATCTGGGGCAATCCGGCGAGCGTGCTGGTCGGCGATTTCCTGTTCTCGCGATCGTTCGAGCTGATGGTCGAGGACGGCAGCCTGCGCGTGCTCAAGATCCTGTCGGGCGCGTCCGCGATCATCGCCGAGGGCGAGGTCGCGCAACTGACCGCGCAGCGCCGGATCGAGACCGACGAGGAGCGCTATCTCCACATCATCGACGCCAAGACCGCGGCGCTGTTCGCCGCCG
>CAZZZX010000386.1:0-3717 GCA_964658585.1 uncultured Novosphingobium sp. | reverse complement strand
CGGTGTTGCGGGTGAAGGGGAGCAAAGTGTTGAGGATGAAATCCTCGGTCCCGCACACCGCGCCCGCCAGCACGCGGCCCTGACCGTCCATCATCTTGGTGGCGGAATAGGCGACGACGTCCGCGCCATAGTCCATCGGACGCTGCAGCGCCGGGGTGGCGAAGGCGTTGTCGACGACGCTGACGATGCCGTGCCGCTTCGCGATGCCGCAGATCGCCGCGAGATCGGCGATGTCGAGCGTCGGGTTGGTCGGCGTCTCGAAGAAGAAGACCTTGGTCTCGGGCCGGATCGCCGCCTCCCAGGCGGCGGTGTCGCCGGTATCGACGACGGTCGTCGCGATGCCGAAGCGCGGCAGCAGGCTGTCGGTCAGCCAGCGGCACGATCCGAACGCCGCCCTGGCGCCGACCATGTGATCGCCCGCGGAGAGCTGGCACAGCAGGGCCGCGGTCATCGCCGCCATGCCGGTCGCCATGCAACGCGCCGCCTCGGCGCCCTCCATCAGCGCGATGCGCTGTTCGAGCATCTCGACCGTCGGGTTCTGGAGCCGCGAATAGGTCATCCCCGGCTGATCGCCGGCGAAGCGCGCGGCGGCGTCCGCGGCGCAATCATAGGCATAGCCGGACGTCATGAAGATCGCCTCGGAGGTCTCGCCCCATTCGGAGCGCGCGGTGCCGCCCCGTACCGCGATCGTCGCCGGGCGCCACCGTGCGGTGACGCCGCGATCCTGTCCTGCCTTGCGCTTCATGGCGCTCGCTTCTGACGCCGGCTTGGGGCAAGCGCAAGGCAGGACAGGACGAGGAGACCGACGATGGCAGACGCGATCCAGGACATTCCCTTGAAGACGATCGACGGCGGCGACGCCACGCTGGCGGACTATGCGGGCCAGGTGCTGCTGGTCGTCAACACCGCGTCCAAATGCGGGCTGACGCCGCAATATGCCGCTCTCGAATCGCTCTACGAGAAATATCACGACGAGGGGCTGGCGGTGCTCGGCTTCCCGGCCAACGACTTCGCCGGTCAGGAGCCGGGCAGCGACGCGGACATCGCGACCTTCTGCGAAACCCAGTTCGCGGTGCGCTTCCCGATGTTCGCCAAGGTCGTCGTGACGGGCGCGGACAAGCACCCGCTCTATGCCGCGCTGATCGCCGCGGCGCCCGAGGCGCAGGGCACCGAAGCGTTCCGCCAGAAGCTCGTCGGCTACGGCATGAGCCCCAATGCGGCGCCCGAGCTGCTCTGGAATTTCGAGAAGTTCGTGATCGGCCGCGACGGCGACGTGGTCGCGCGCTTCTCGCCCGACATGGCGCCCGACGACCCGGCGATCGTCGCCGTGGTCGAGCGCGAGCTGTTCGCGAGCGAATGACGGAGAAGCCCCCTCCCCCGCGGGGGAGGGGTTGAACGCCCTACAGAGAGCGCTCGATGAACGCCTTCAACTGGCTCTTCGGTGCCGCACCGACCTGGGTCGCGGCCGGCGTGCCGCCCTTGAACAGGATCATCGTCGGGATCCCGCGCACGCCGTACTTGCCGGGCGCCTCGGGATTCTCGTCGATGTTGAGCTTGGCGATCGTCACCTTGCTGCCGAGTTCGTCCGAAAGCTCTTCCAGCGCCGGCCCGATCATCTTGCACGGCCCGCACCACTCGGCCCAGAAATCGACGAGTACGGGGCCCTCCGCGCCGAGTACGTCGGACTGGAAGCTCTGGTCGGTTATGGTCTTGGTCGCCATGGACGGTCTCCTGGGGATAGCTTGGCCACGATGTAGGCGCGCGCCGTTCAGCGCTCAACGGCTCTCGCCCTAGCTTTGCTCCGCGCCGGACAAGCCCGGCTTGTGGGCGGCGAGCGTCGCGGCATCGAGCTCGATCAGCAGCGGCGTCGCGGTGTAGAGCAGCCCGGCGCGGACCGGTCGATCGGGGAAGATCGCGGCCAGTGCGGCGGCATAGGCGCCCATCTGGTCGAGATGGTGGCGCGGCACCGCCGCCAGTCCGGTGGGCGCGCGCCGCCCGGTCTTGAAGTCGACGACCAGCACCGCGTCGTCGGTGACGAGCAGCCGGTCGGCGGTACCCGCGATCACCTCGCCGCCGACCACCGCGGCGATCGGCGCCTCGGCGAGCGCATCTGCCGAGAAGATCGCGGCGAAGCGCGGATCGGCGATCACCGCACAGGCATCGTCGGCCAGCGCGGCGGCGGTCGCGGTGTCGATCCCCGCCGATCCGGTCAGCCAGCGCAGCGCGGCGGCGTGGCGCAGCTCGGGCGGACAGCCGGGCAGCCGCTCGAACAGCGCATGGAGCAGCCGCCCGCGCTCGGCCGCGGCGCGCATCGCCGGCGCGAGCGGCGCGTCCGACACGTCGTCGCGACCGATCGCGGAGGGCGCGAGCGGGCGCGGCGGGCGCTGCTCGACCGGGGCCGGCGCGTGGAGCCAGAGCGGCAGCGGCGACGGTACGCCCGTCGGCGGTGTGCGGCGCGGCTTGCGCGGCGGCATGATGCCGCCGGCATGGACGCGCACCGCGCCCCACAGCGGATCGTCGTCGATCCTGGTGTCGAGCGCATCCATCGCGGTGGCGAGCGCGGCGTACCAGCTCGCCTGCGGCGGCACGCCGCGGTCGCGCGTGCCGAGCGCGCCGCCGATCACCAGCCTCTCCTCGGCGCGCGTCGCCGCCACATACAGCAGCCGCCAATGCTCCTGCCGCTCGCGCGCCCGGGCGCTCTCGATCAGCGTGTCGAACGGCGGGAAACGCTCGTCGGCGCGCGGATGCAGGCTCGGCACCGCGGTGTCGTCGTCGATCGGCAGCATCAGCCCGCCGACCGGCGAGCGATCGGGATCGCCGGTCGCGTCCGCCAGGACGACGATCGGCGCCTGCAGCCCCTTGGCGCCGTGCACAGTCATCACGCGCACCGCGTCCAGCGGCGCGGACGGATCGCGCTTGATCTGCACCTCGCCGCGATCGAACCAGTCGAGGAAGGGCTGGAGCGAGGGCTGGCCCTCGTCCTCGAAGGCGAGCGCGGCGTTGAGCAGCTCCTCGATCGGATCGCGCGCCTCCGCGCCCAGCCGGCGGAGCAGCCTGCGCCGCCCGTCGAGCGGTCCCGACAGCAGCGTCTCGAAGAAGCGATAGGGCGTCACCAGATCCGCCATGGCGAGGATCGTGCCCAGCGCCTCGGCGGTGGCGGCATGATCGGGATCCGCGCGCAGCTGCGCGAGCAGCGTCCCCGGCCGTTTGAAGGCGAGCGCGAAGAGCGCATCCTGATCGAGCCCGAACAGCGGCGAGACCAGCAGGTTGGCGAGCGTCAGATCGTCCTCGGGCTGGATCGCGAAGCGCGCCGCGGCAAGCAGATCCTTGACCGCGAGCGGCGCATCGAGCCGCAGCCGGTCGACACCCGCCACCGGGACGCCGTGCGCATGCAGCCGCGCGACCAGCAGCGAGGCGAGATCGCCGCGCTTGCGCACCAGGATCATCACGTCCTCGGGCCGCACCGGGCGATCGCGGGCGGCGAGCCACGCGCCGTCGTCGAGCCAGGCGCGGACCTGCCGTGCCAGCCGATCGGCGAACAGGCGCGTGGCGTCGTCGAGCCAGCCCTCCTCGCCCTCCGCCTCCGCCTCCGCCGCCTCGTCGTCCGCGATCACGACCGGTGGCAACAGCATCACCGCGCCCGGCCCGGTCCGCACCGCGCGATGGCCGCCCTCGTCCACCCCCTCGCCCAGCGCCGCGGCGCCGAGCTGCGCGATC
>CAZZZX010000385.1:0-3718 GCA_964658585.1 uncultured Novosphingobium sp. | reverse complement strand
TGACCGTCCCCGCGCGGCGCCGGAAACGACCGGTACGACGCATCGCCGCTCACCAGACGCGGCAACCGGCCCGCACAACCGCACGTCGATCCGACCAGCACCGCCGCCAAAACGATACGACCCGACAAAGCCATCCGATCAATTCCCCGACAACCGGCCGCACCCCCTTATCCAGATACCCGTGCGGATGTGCCCGGCCCAAGCCCGCAGCTCGGACCGGCCGGTCGAGATGGCCTAGTGTGGCACAGAGTCCCGCGGCAATGCACGCAGATGTCGCCGGTCCCGGGATGCCGCGGCCGGGATCGCGGCGGCGGCGGCGGCCCGGCGGCCCCACCGCCGCGCCGCCGGCGCGCGAGTCGGGACTATCCCCTCAGCAGCGCATCGAAATAGGCGATCGTGCGGGCGAGGCCGTCGCGCAGCGCGATGCCCGGTTCCCAGCCGAAGCGCGCGCGCGCCTGGGCGATGTCCGGCTGGCGCTGCCGGGGATCGTCGCGGGGCAGCGGGAGATGGACGATCCGCGACGCGGAACCGGTCAGCGCGATCACCGCGCCGGCGAGCTCGAGCATCGTGAACTCGCAGGGATTGCCGAAATTGACGGGGCCGACGAGATCGGCCGGGCCGTCCATCATCGCGATCATCCCGCGCACCAGATCGTCGACGAAGCAGAAGGAGCGGGTCTGGGTGCCGTCGCCATAGATGGTGATGTCGCGCCCCTGCAGCGCCTGGACGATGAAGTTCGAGACCACCCGCCCGTCGTCGGGCTGCATCCGCGGACCATAGGTGTTGAAGATGCGGATCACCTTGATGGCGAGCCCGTGCTGGCGGTGATAGTCGAAGAACAGCGTCTCGGCGCAGCGCTTGCCTTCGTCGTAGCAGGACCGCGGGCCGATCGGGTTGACGTTGCCCCAATAGCCCTCGGTCTGCGGGTGGACGGTGGGATCGCCATAGACCTCCGAGGTCGACGCCTGGAGGATCGGCACCTTGAGCCGCTTGGCGAGCCCCAGCATGTTGATCGCGCCGATCACGCTGGTCTTGGTCGTCTGCACCGGATCGAACTGGTAATGGACGGGCGACGCCGGACAGGCGAGATTGTAGATGCGGTCGATCTCGACATAGAGCGGCCAGGTCACGTCGTGGCGCAGCAGTTCGAAGCCGGGATGGCCGAGCAGATGCGCGATGTTGCGGCGCGATCCGGTGAAGAAATTGTCGACGCACAGCACTTCGTGGCCGAGTTCGAGCAGCCGCTCGCACAGGTGGGAGCCGATGAAACCCGCCCCGCCGGTGACGAGGACGCGCTCGGCGGAGATCGCGAAGGAGGAGACCATCGTCCCGCGTCTGGACGATAGGAGCGTGGCGGACAAGGCTTGCGAGCATGACCGCGAAGCTTCCGCGATCGTCGGGCCGCGAAGAGCCGGACCGCCTGCCGCGCGGCACGGCCATCGGCCGCGGCACGCCGCCGGACGAGGTTGCGCTCCGCCACCGAAGTGGCTACCCGGCGGCCATATAGCGTGATCTTGGGGGCGAGAAGGGTGGGATCTAGCGTCCAGTTGTCGAGCTCCGGCCGAATGTATCTCGACCTGCTGATGAAGGCGCTGACCAACACGATCTTCGTGCCCGAGCCGGATGCGAGCGAGGGCAGCACGCCGCGCTATGTCGAGGCGGCGATCTCGCATTATCAGCGCAGCGACGCGGTCTCGATGATCCCGCTGGCGCGGTTTCACAACCTGCGGGACTGCATCGTCTCGGCGGTGTCGGACGGGGTGCCCGGCGACCTGGTGGAGACCGGCGTCTGGCGGGGCGGCGCGACGATCTTCATGCGTGCGGTCCTCAAGACGCTCGAGGTGGAGGATCGCCTGGTCTGGGCGGCGGACTCGTTCGAAGGACTGCCCGAACCCGACGCCGAGAAATACCCTCTCGAAGCCAAATCGTTCGGCAGTGCCGCGATGACCAAATATTACAACCACCTCGCGGTCGGGCTGGAGGATGTCCAGAACAACTTCCGCGCATTCGACATGCTCGACGACCAGGTGAAGTTTCTCAAGGGCTGGTTCTGCGACACGCTCCCGGGCGCGCCGATTGATCGCATCGCCGTGCTTCGGCTGGATGGCGATTATTACGAATCGACGATGGACGCGCTCGTCAACCTCTATGGAAAGGTTTCCGTCGGGGGCTACGTCATCATCGACGATTATGGCGAGGACAGTTGGACCTATTGTCGCAAGGCCGTCGACGATTTCAGGACCGCGCGCGGTATCGCCGATCCGCTGGTCCGCGTCGACAAGCCCTGCTCCTATTGGCGCAAGTCTTCTTGAAACCGTCGCCTGGCTCGCCCAGCCGACCATGCCACTGAGATCGTCGGTGCCGGCTGATCCCGCGAAACGGATGCTTTTCGACGGCATCGACGAGCGCGATATCGCAAATCCGGAGCGGCTGTTCGACAATGCCCGCGTGGTGGCGCAGCGGCTCCCCCCGCTGTCGATCCCGCTGGTCAAGCATCTCTTCCGGCACAGTCGATATCGTCTGCAGAAGTGCGAGGCGTGGTTGCGCGATGTCGATGTGGCTCGCGCTACGGACGTGCTGGTCAAGGCTCATTTCAGAGGCAAGCCCAAGATCCTGCGGTCCCTCGTGAAGGGCGACGTCCGCGCGTCGCTGGCGCCCGATCGGGACGTGGCGTCGCCGACGGTCCTGATCACCTTCCACGGCGGCTTCCCCGTGCTGACGCGCATGGCGTTCGAGGCGGCGTTTCCGGAAGGCTTCATGATCCGTACCGGCAAGGGTCTCCAGTCGGCCGCCGGCAATCCCCGCGCGGTGCTGTTCGCGGCGCTCCGGATATTGCACGAAGGCGGCGCGGTGTACGTCGCACCAGACGGCCCGTTCGGTCGGGTGACGCGGTCGGTTTCGGTGCTCGGCGGGGAATGTCCGCTTGCGGAAGGCGCCGCCTTCCTGGCGTTCGAGGCCAATGCCCGCGTCGTGTGGCTTCATTTCGCGCGCGACGGCGATGCCTTCGTCCCTGTCGTCGCGACAGGACCGGCCCGGCTGCAGAACGAGACGTTCGCGAGCTTCCGGGAAAGGCTGGAGGCGTTCTTCGCGCAGCAGGTGACCTATGCCTTGACCGCGGAGCCGCAAAGCCTCGGCCTGACCGCGCGCTGGCTGGCGGTCCTCAATGAAGCGGTCGCCGCATCCCGGCGGGCCAAGGCGTCTTCACGTCCGATCAACCCGTAACAGAAAGGTAGGCGTCATGGCGGATTCAAAGGAGGCGATCCTCGAGACCATCGCTCAGACGCTCGGCGACATCGTCGATGCCGACGCGCTGGAACTCCACCGAGACACCGTCGCCGACGATGTCGACGACTGGGACAGCATCAATCACGTCAAGCTGCTGATCGCGCTCGAATCGCACTACGGTATCCGCTTCAGCGCCATCGAGGTGGAGAAGCTGCAGACGGTCGGCGATCTGGTCGACGCGATCCACGACAAGACGCGATAGCGTCGCAGACGCCATGCCGAGCCTGATCGACCTGCCGTGGCTCATCCCGGCGCCCGCCGATTTCGCCGCCGCATGTCGGCGGCTGAACGAAGTCGAGGGCGAACTCGGCGGGGCCACGCAGCGGCTGGCGCTGCACAACGCGTCGATGACCCACGCCGCGATGCTGGGCCGGTCGATCCGGCGCGGGCTCGACAACGGACGATCGTTTGCGCCGCTGGCACCGTTTCGTCT
>CAZZZX010000384.1:0-3724 GCA_964658585.1 uncultured Novosphingobium sp. | reverse complement strand
TGACCGATCGGCCGGTCGAAGGCGCGATCGGCGGCAACGCCTATCACACGCTGCGCATGACCGTGGACTATGTCCACGGCCGCGCCGCCTTCGTGCAGACCGGCGCTCAGCCGCGGCCGCGATAGCCCGGCACATCCTGATCGGGCACCCACAGCCCCTGGGGTGGCGCGCCGCTCTGCCAGAACACGTCGATCGGGATGCCGCCGCGCGGATACCAATAGCCGCCGATGCGCAGCCACACCGGCGCCATCTCGGCGACCAGCCGTTGGGCGATGCCGACCGTGCAATCCTCGTGGAATGCGGCATGGTTGCGGAAGGCGCCGAGGAACAGCTTGAGCGACTTCGATTCGACGATCGTCGCGGCGGGCGCGTAGTCGATGACGAGGTGCGCGAAGTCGGGCTGGCCGGTGACCGGGCAGAGCGAGGTGAATTCGGGCACGGCGAAACGCACCAGATAGGGCGGGCCGGGGCGCGGATTGGGCACATAGTCCAGAATCGCGTCCGCGGGCCGCGCGGGCAGCGGGCTCGACCGGCCGAGATGGGTGAGGCTCATGCGCGCGCAGTTAGGCGTGCGGCTTGCGCCCCGCAAGCGGCGGCGCCTATGCCTCCACTCCGAGGAGACCCCATGGACGATCTGGTTTCGACCGCATGGCTCGCCGAACGGCTCGACGCGCCCGACCTGCGCCTGCTCGACGCGACCTATCTGCCGTTCGAGCCCGAGCGCGACGCGGCGGCTGAGTATCGGGCCGGCCATCTGCCGGGCGCACGCTTCCTCGATCTGGCGACGCTCGCCGATCCCGACAGCGCGCTGCCCTCGACCGTGCCGCCGCTGCGCCTGTTCGTGCGGCGGATGGCGGCGCTCGGCGTGGCGCGCGACGATCGCATCGTGCTGTACGACGATTCGCCGCATCGCACGTCGGCACGCGCGTGGTGGCTGATGCGGCTGTTCGGCGCCGAACGGGTGGCGATCCTCGACGGGGGCACCGCGGCATGGCGCGCCGCCGGACTGCCGCTCGACACGGGCGAGGGGGGTGGGCGCGCGATCGCGCCGGAAGCGACCGGCTTCGTCGCGCGCAACGACGCGATGCTGACCGGCTTCGCGGCGATGCGGGCGGCGGTCGCGGACGGCGCGCAGATCGTCGATGCCCGTGGCCGGCCGCGATTCTCGGGCGCCGAACCCGATCCGCGCGCCGGTGTCGCGCCCGGGCACATGCCGGGTGCGCGCAACCTGCCCTACGGACGGCTGTTCGAGCCCGACGGGCGCTGGAAGTCGCCCGACGCTCTGGCCGCCGCGTTCGATGCCGTCGGCATCGACCCGACCGCGCCGACCGTCTTCACCTGCGGATCCGGGATCACCGCCGCGGGCCTGTTCTTCGCCGCGCACCGGCTCGGCCGGTCCGGCCTGTCGCTCTACGACGGCTCTTGGAGCGAATGGGGTGCCGATCCGACGACCCCGAAGGAGAGCGTGTGAGCGAGGAGCCTGTGCGCGACGAGGGGCGGATCGAGACGATCCTCGCGGAAGCCGGGCGGCGCCCCGAATGGACGCGCGGCGTGGTCAATCCGCCGGTCTGGCGCGCCTCGACCATCCTGTTCGAGGATTGTGCCGCGCTCGCCGCCTCGAACCGGCGCAACGAGGATGGCGATCTCCATTACGGCCGTCGCGGCACGCCCACGCAATGGGCGCTCGCCGACGCGCTGACCGCGCTCGAGCCCGGTGCGGAGGGGACGATGCTCTACCCCTCGGGCGTCGCCGCGGTCGCCTGCGCGCTGCTCGCCATCCTCAAGCCCGGCGACGAGCTGCTGATGGTCGACAGCGCCTACGAGCCGACGCGCAACTTCTGCCGCGCTGTGCTGGCGCCGATGGGCATCGCGACGCGCTTCTACGATCCGTGCATCGGCGCGGGCATCGCCGATCTGATCGGCGACGCCACCCGCGCGATCTTCCTCGAAAGCCCCGGCAGCCTCACCTTCGAGGTTCAGGACGTCCCCGCGATCGTCGCCGCGGCGCGCACGCGCGACATCGTGACGCTGATCGACAATACCTGGGCGACGCCGCTCTTCTTCCCCTCGATCGCCGCCGGGATCGACCTCAGCATCGTCGCATGCACCAAGTACGTCGTCGGCCATTCGGATGCGATGCTGGGGTCGGTGACCGCGGGGCCGGGCCGCTATGCCGCGCTGCGGCGGACGACCCAGCTGTTGGGGCAGCATGTCGCCCCCGACGATGCCTATCTCGCCCTGCGCGGACTGCGTACGTTGGCGGTGCGGTTGCGCGCGCACGAGGCGGGCGCGCTCAAGGTGGCGCGCTGGCTGGCGACACGGCCCGAGGTCGCGCAGGTGCTCCATCCGGCGCTGGCCGGCTGCCCCGGGCACGATCTGTGGGCGCGCGACTTCAAGGGCGCCTCGGGCCTGTTCAGCTTCGTGCTCGACGGTGGCGACGCCGCTGCGCGCGCCGCGCTGATCGACGGGCTCGACCATTTCGGGATCGGCTTCTCATGGGGCGGTTACGAGAGCCTGGCGCTGCCGATCGACCCGGCGCCGCTGCGCTCGGCGCGCGCGTGGCGCGCCGCCGGCCCTGCGATCCGGCTGCATATCGGGCTCGAGCATCCCGACGATCTGATCGCGGATCTCGATGCCGGGCTGGCGCGGTTCCGGGGTCACGCCCGGACCTGAGGCCATATGATGCCGGTCGAGAGACTGTTGCATATCCGCAACGGCATTTCGCATATCATTACCAGCCGGTAATCCGGCTTTGTCCCGCCGCCGGGAACGGTTAGGGGTCGCACGTCCCCGCCATGCGGTGCCCGGGCCGATGGCCTGAGAGCGTCGCAGCGCGGACACGCAGGTGTGGAAGATTTCGGTCTCGAAACGAGGGGGAACCTCCATGCGCATCCTATCCGTCCTGCTTGCCGCGTCCGCGTTCGCCGCCATTTCGGCTCCCGCCATTGCCCAGGATGCAGCCGCAGCCCCCGCCCCGGACGCCGCGGCGGCGCCCGCCAGCCCGTTCACCATCACCGGCGGCGCGACGCTGACCAGCGACTATCGGTTCCGCGGCATCTCGCAGACCAACAAGCGGTTCGCGATCCAGGGCACGCTCGGCGTCAGCCATGAATCGGGCTTCTACATCGGCACCTGGGGCAGCTCGATCGACGATTATGTCGAGAATGGCGGGGACCAGGAGATCGATCTCTATGCCGGCTGGAAGCACAGCTTCAGCGGTACCGCGCTCGATGCCGGCGTGCTGTATTACTATTATCCGGGCTCGGGCGGCATCGATTCGGACTTCTTCGAGCCCTATGCCAACCTCTCGCACACCTTCGGCCCGGTCGGCGTCAAGGTCGGCGGCAATTTCTCGTGGAAGCAGCACGGGCTCGGCGTTCCCAACGACGGCTCGAGCCGCAAGGCCGGCGCCTATGGCTATGGCGAGCTGTCGGCCGCCATTCCCAACACCGGCCTGACCATCACCGGGCATCTCGGGCATTCGTTCGTGCGCAACTACCTGACCTTCGACACGCACTATACCGACTGGAGCGTGACCGCCGCCTACACCTGGAAGGCGCTGACCTTCTCGGCGGCCTATGTCGATACCAACAAGGATTTCTTCAGCGGCGGTCCGCCCTTCTCCGCGAAGGACCGCAACATCTCCAAGACCGGCTTCGTCGGCGCGGTCGCGGTGTCCTTCTGATCCGATCCGGTCCCGGCTCCGGCCGGGACCGCCAACGAC
>CAZZZX010000383.1:0-3727 GCA_964658585.1 uncultured Novosphingobium sp. | reverse complement strand
GTCGTCAACGATCTCGGCGTCGCCCTCGACGGCGCCAGCGGCGGCGGCGAGGCGTCGCCCGCCGAACGGGTGGTGGACGAGATCGTCGCGGCGGGCGGCCGCGCCGTCGCCAATCACGACAGCGTCGCGGAATGGGAGGGCGGCTGCGCGATGGTGAAGGCCGCGATCGACGCTTTCGGCCGGATCGACGCGGTCATCAACAATGCCGGCAATCTGCGCGACGTCCTGTTCCACAAGATGACGCCCGACGATTTCGACGCGGTGCTCGCGGTCCATCTCAAAGGGAGCTTCAACACCAGCCGTGCCGCCGCGCCCTTCTTCCGGGAGCAGGCGTCGGGCGCCTTCGTGCACATGACGTCGACATCGGGTCTCGTCGGAAATCTCGGCCAGGCCAATTATGCCGCGGCGAAGCTCGGCATCGTCGGCCTCTCGAAATCGATCGCGCTCGACATGCAGCGCTTCAACGTCCGCTCCAACGCGGTCGCGCCGTTCGCCTGGACGCGGATGGTCAGCTCGATCCCCAACGAGACGCCCGAACAGCAGAAGCGCGTCGAGGGTCTCAAGAAACTCGTCGCGGAGAAGATCGCGCCGTTCGTCGTCGCGCTCTGCGCCGATGCGGGCGCCCGCGTGACCGGCCAGATCTTTGGGGTGCGCAACAACGAGATCTACCTGTTCTCTCAGCCCCGCCCGATCCGCACCGCGCATACCGCCGAGGGCTGGACGCCCGAGACGATCGCGGAGCGCGTGTTCGACCAGTTCGCCAACGACTTCTACCCGCTGCATCGATCGGGCGACGTCTTCACCTGGGATCCGGTATGAGCATCGCGGCGGATCTCCGCGCCCGGCTGCGGCTGCCGGTGATGGCGGGGCCGATGTTCATCGCATCGACCGCCGATCTGGTGATCGCGCAATGCCAGGCCGGCATCGTCGGATCGATGCCCGCGCTCAATCCGCGCAGCACCGCCGCGCTCGACGCGGACATCGCGCGGATCCGCGAGACCGTCGGCGACGCGCCGTACTGCATCAATCTCGTCGCGCATCCGACCAACGAACGCCTCCAGCCCGATCTCGACGTGATCCTGCGTTACAAGGTGCCGATCGTGGTGCTGGCGCTGGCCGCCAACCCCGATCTCGTCAAGGAACTGCAGGCGAACGGCGCGCTGGTGTTCCAGGACGTCATCAAGGATCGCCATGCGCGCAAATGCGCCGAGATGGGCGTCGACGGCATCATCGCGGTCGGCGCGGGTGCGGGCGGCCATACCGGCGATCTCTCGCCCTTCGCGCTGATGCAGGAGATCAGGACCTGGTGGGACGGCCTACTCATCCTGTCGGGCTGCATCGCCACCGGCCGATCGGTGCTGGCAGCCGAGGTGCTCGGCGCCGATCTCGCCTATATCGGCTCGGCCTTTCTCGCCAGCGACGAGGCCAACACCCAGCCCGGCTTCAAGCGGATGATCGTCGACGGCAGCGCCAAGGACATCGTGCTGGCCAACTGCTTCACCGGCGTGAACGCCAATTTCCTGTTGCCCTCGATCCTCGCCAACGGTCTCGATCCGGCCGCTCTGACGCGACCCGGGGGTGCGACCGTCAACATCTCGGGCGGCGGTTCCAACGAGAAGGCGTGGCGCGACATCTGGAGCGCGGGGCAGGGCATCGGGGCGGTCTCGCGGTCACAACCCGCGGCGGATTATATCGACTGGCTGGCGGCCGACTATGAACGCGCGCGCGCGTTGATGGGGATGACGCCGTTCGCGTGAGCGCGCCTACAGGCGGATCACCCGCTTGCCCGCATTCTCTCCGCGATACAGCCCCGCCAGCGCGTCCGGACAGGCATCGATGCCGTCGAGCACGTCCTCGGCATAGCGGAGCCGGCCGTCCCGAACCCAATCGGCAAGCTGTGCGACGCTCGCGTCCCAGCGATCCTGATGATCGAAGATCACGAAGCCCTGCATCCGCGCCCGCTTGACGAGCAGGTGGCGCTCGACCCGCGGGCCCTGCGGCCAGGGATCCCATGCGGTGATCGAGGCGGTGCCGCACACGACGACGCGGGCGTTGAGCGCGAGATGCGGGTAGACCGCATCGCTGATCGCGCCGGCGGTATTGTCGAAATAGACATGGACGCCATCCGGGCATGTCCGCGCGATCGCGTCCGGGATGCTTTCGGTCTTGTAGTCGATCGCGTCGTCATAGCCGAAGCGATCGCGGCATTGCGCGACCTTGGCGGCGCCGCCCGCGATGCCGATCGCACGGCATCCCAATATCCCGGCGATCTGCCCGACCGCGGATCCCACCGCGCCGGCCGCGGTCGAGACGAGCACGGTGTCGCCCGCGATCGGTTCGCCGATGCGCGTCAGCGCGAGATGGGCGGTGACGCCGTTGATGCCGAGCACGCCCAGCGCGAGCGACAGCGGCAGGTCCAGTTCGGTCACGCGGCGGACGATCGCCGACGGCTCGACCGCCGCATAGTCCTGCCAGCCGAACCAGCCGGTGACGACGTCGCCGGTCTCGTAGTCGGGGTGGCGCGTCTCGACGATCTCGCCGACCGCCAGGGAGCGCATGACCGCGCCGATCTCGACCGGAGCCGAATAGTTGCCGGCATCGGCGATCCAGCCGCGCATCGCGGGTTCGACCGAGAGATAGCGATTGCGGACCAGCAGCTGACCGTCGGAGAGGGTCGGCACGGGCGTCTCGCGGATCGCGAAATGCTCGGCCTGCGCGACGCCGGCGGGACGCGCGATCAGGATGGTCTGTCGATTGATCATGCCCACTCCCATTGCCCGTCATCGGTAAACCACTTTATTAAACCGGCCAACCCGTCTATCGGGACGGCGAGGGGAAAAGCGATGCTGGAGCGGGCCGGACGAGGCGTCTATACGCCGGAGCACGAGCAATTCCGTCAGACCGTTCGCCGGTTCCTCGAGCGCGAGTTCACGCCCAATCTTGAGCGCTACGAGGCCGAGGGCAAGGTGGATCGCACGCTGTGGGTCCGCGCGGGCGCCGCGGGCCTGCTCTGCCCGACCGTGCCCGAAAGCCGCGGCGGGCTCGGCCTCGATTTCGCGTTCAACGCCGTTCTCAACGAGGAATTCAGCTATGCGATGATGCCCGACTGCCTGACCCTGCAGTCCGACATCACGGTCCCCTATATCGTCAATCATGCGAGCGAGACGATCGGCGACGCGCTGCTGCCGCGCATGATCGCGGGCGAAGCGATCGTGGCGATCGCGATGACCGAGCCGGGTGCGGGATCGGACCTGCAGGGCGTCCGCACCACCGCGCGCCGCGATGGCGACGATTATGTCGTCAACGGATCGAAGACCTATATCACCAACGGCCAGAACGCCGATTTCGTCCTGACCGTCTGCAAGACCGATCCGGACGAGGGCGCGCGGGGAATATCGGTGATCCTCGTCGAGGCGGATCGTCCCGGCTTCGCGCGCGGACGCAATCTCGACAAGATCGGGCAATGGTCCGCCGATACCTCCGAGCTGTTCTTCGACAATGTGCGCGTACCGGTGACCAATCTCATCGGCGCGGAGAATCGCGGCTTCGGCTATCTGGTGAGCGAGCTGCCGCAGGAACGGCTGTCGATCTCGATCAGCGCGCAGGCGGCGGCGCAGCGCGCCTATGACGAGGCGCTCGCGTTCGTGAAGCAGCGCCAGGCGTTCGGGAAGTCGGTGTTCGAGTTCCAGAGCACGCGCTTCACGCTCGCCGATCTCGCCGCGCGGCT
>CAZZZX010000382.1:0-3728 GCA_964658585.1 uncultured Novosphingobium sp. | reverse complement strand
GGATGTTCGAGCGAGGCCAGAGCCAGGCTCGCTCAGCGCCCGTCGCGCCGGCCGAGCAGCCGCAGGCGCAGCGCGTTGAGCTTGATGAAACCGGCCGCGTCACGCTGGTCATAGGCGCCGGCGTCGTCCTCGAAGGTGACGACCTTTTCCGAATAGAGGCTGTCGGGCGAACGCCGGCCGATCACCGCGACCGAGCCCTTGTAGAGCTTCAGCCGTACCGTACCGTTGACCCTGGACTGGCTGTGATCGACCGCGGCCTGCAGCATCTCGCGCTCGGGCGAGAACCAGAAACCGTTATAGACCAGCTCGGCATAGCGCACCGCGAGCTCGTCCTTGAGATGCGCGGCGCCGCGATCGAGCGTGATCTGCTCGATGCCGCGATGCGCGGCGTGATAGATCGTGCCGCCCGGCGTCTCGTACATCCCGCGCGACTTCATCCCGACGAAGCGATTCTCGACCAGATCGAGCCGGCCGATGCCGTGGCGCTTGCCGAGATCGTTGAGCGCCGCGAGCAGCGACGCTGGCGACATCGCCTCGCCGTTCAACGCGACGCCGTCGCCGCGCTCGAAATCGATCGTGATCGTCTCGGGCATGTCGGGCGCGGTCAGCGGATCGTCGGTGCGCGAATAGACGTAATCGGGCACCTCCTGCCACGGGTCTTCCAGCACCTTCCCCTCGGACGAGGTGTGGAGCAGGTTGGCGTCGGTCGAGAACGGGCTCTCGCCGCGCTTGTCCTTGGGCACCGGGATCTGGTGCTGTTCGGCATATTCGATCAGCCGGGTGCGGCTGGTCAGATCCCACTCCCGCCACGGCGCGATCACGCGGATATCGGGGGCGAGCGCATAATAGCCGAGCTCGAAACGGACCTGATCGTTGCCCTTGCCGGTGGCGCCGTGGCTCACCGCGTCCGCGCCGACCTGGCGCGCGATCTCGATCTGGCGCTTGGCGATCAGCGGCCGCGCGATCGAGGTGCCGAGCAGGTACAGCCCCTCGTAGAGCGCGTTGGCGCGCATCATCGGGAAGACGTACTCCGCCACGAACTCTTCGCGCAGATCGTCGATGAAGATATGCTCGGGCTTGACCCCCATCAGCATCGCCTTGGCGCGCGCGGGCTCGAGCTCCTCGCCCTGGCCGAGATCGGCGGTGAAGGTCACCACCTCGCAGCCATAGGTCTCCTTGAGCCATTTGAGGATCACGCTGGTGTCGAGGCCCCCCGAATAGGCGAGGACGACGCGATTGACGCCGGTCGATGTCGAAGGCTGCGCCATGGGGCGGTTCCTTGAGAGAAGGGGCTGTCGGGACGCGCGCGCCTGTGCCATCCGTCGCCGCCCCGTTCAAGCGCGTTGCCGAAAGTGCCCCGAATGAGAAGCCCGATCTCCCCGCTGCTGCTGCTGCTCGCCATGCTGCCCTGCGCGGCGCGCGCCGATCCGCCCGCGGTGCAGCGCGGCGTCGTCGGCAACCGCGCCGCGACCATGTTCGACCGCGCCGACGCCAATCATGACGGCCTGCTCTCGCGCGAGGAATATCGCGCCGCGATCCTCGCCTATGCGCGCCGCTTCGATGCCAAGGTCCCGGCGGAGGGCAAGGGCATGGAGTCCGCGATGACCCAGTACGACGTCATCGCGCAGGGCCGCGCCGGCGGCATCCCGCGCGCCGCGTTCATCGACGCGGCACTCGCGCATTTCGACGGCGCCGACCTCAACCACAACGGCGTGCTGACCCCCGACGAGGCGCGCAAGGCGGCGGCGATCAAGCAGAAGGGCTTCGACAGGCGCTAGCGTCAGCCCTCGGCGCGCAGCGCCCGCTCCGCCTCGACCATATAGTCGCGCGTGATCGGCAGCGCATGGCGGTCGCGGACGAACTGGAGCTGGAAATTGACCATGTCCGAATGGCGGAACGCGGTAATCGCGCCGGCCAGGTAGAAACGCCACATGCGATAGAAGCGCTCGTCGTAGAGCGCGACGATCTGCGCCCGGGCGGCACCGACGCGCGCATACCAATGCTCGATGGTCAGCGCATAGTGCATCCGCAGCACCTCGCAGTCCGAGAGGATGAGATGCTCGCGTTCGCTCGCCGCCACCGTCTCGCTGAGCGCGGGGATATAGCCGCCGGGAAAGATGTATTTGGCGGTGAAGGCGTCGGTGAAGCCCGGCGGCCCGATCCGCCCGATCGTGTGGATCAGCGCGACGCCGTCGCGCACCAGCAGATCGCGCACGCGGCGGAAATAGGCGCGGTAATGCGGCGTGCCGACGTGCTCGAACATGCCGACCGAGACGATCCGGTCGAACACGCCCTCGACGTGGCGATAGTCGATCAGCTCGAACCGCACCCGGTCGGCGACGCCCGCCTCGGCCGCGCGCCGCCGCGCGACCTTGAGCTGCTCCTCGCTCAGCGTGATGCCGAGCACGTCGACGTCCGCGACGCGGTTGAGATAGAGCGCCATCCCGCCCCAGCCGCAGCCGATGTCGAGCACGCGCAGACCCGGCCGCAGGTTCAGCTTGGCGGCGATATGCGCCTTCTTGTCGAGCTGCGCGCGGTCGAGATCGGTGTTGCCGCCGGTGAAATAGGCGCAGCTATATTGCCGGTCGCGATCGAGGAAGAGATCGTACAGCCGGTCGGACAGATCGTAGTGATGCGCGACGTTGCGCTTCGAGCGGCGCAGCGAGTTGGCGCGCAGCAGCCTGGTGACGAACGGCCGCTCGCCGATCTTGAGCAGCGCGTCGTCGGTCTCCTCGAACGGCAGGTTGCCGCGCATCAGGTCGAGCAGCGCGAGGATGTCGTCGCCCTCGAGCACGAAGCGCCCGTCCATATAGGTCTCGGCGGTCCCGAGCACCGGGTGCCGCGCGATGTCGCGCTCGACCTTGTCGTCGAGCATCCGCGCATGGACCGTCGGTCGCGCCGGATCGGGCGTGCCGTAATGCCGGGAGCGACCGGCGGGATCGGTGAGGATGAACGCGCCGGACCGGACGATCCGACGCAGGATCGCGTCAAGCAACATTTCGGCACGGTCCTAGGACGGTGCGCCCGCGGTTCGCAAGATCAGGCGTGCGGTGTTTGCCACGCTCTTTCCCGCGGTCTCAAGCCTCAAGCGCGGCCTGCTTCTCGTCGGCGATGCGATCGAGTTCGGCGCGGCTCTTGCGCTCGGCCGCCGACTTGAGCTGGCCGCACGCCGCCATGATGTCGCGCCCGCGCGGGGTGCGCACCGGCGCCGAGATGCCCGCCTCGAACACGATGCCCGAAAAGGCGCGCACGCGCTCGGGCAGCGAGGTCTCATAGTCCGCCCCCGGCCAGGGATTGAACGGGATCAGATTGACCTTGGCGGGCAGGCGATACTTCTTGAGCAGCCGCACCAGCTCGCGCGCATCGGCGTCGCTGTCGTTCCGGTCCTTGAGCATGACATATTCGAAGGTGATGCGCCGCGCATTGTTGGCGCCCGGATAGGCGGCACAGGCGGCGAGCAGCTCCTCGATGCCGTATTTGCGGTTCAACGGCACGATCTCGTCGCGCACCGCCTTGGTGACCGCATGGAGCGAGACCGCGAGATTGACGCCGATCTCCTCGCCCGCGCGCGCCATCATCGGCACCACGCCGCTGGTCGACAGCGTGATCCGCCGCTTGGACAGCGCGAGTCCGTCGCCGTCCATGACGATCTTCAGGCCATCGCGCACCGCATCGAAATTGTAGAGCGGCTCGCCCATGCCCATCATCACGATGTTGGTGAGCATCCG
>CAZZZX010000381.1:0-3739 GCA_964658585.1 uncultured Novosphingobium sp. | reverse complement strand
GTCCAGACCGCGCGCTACGCGAGCGACGGCATCCGCACCAATGCCGAGGCGGACGGCCCGCTGCTCGACCGCGTCGCCACCCCCGACGACGCAGGCCGCGCTCTGCTCGCGCAGGCCGCGGAGCAGATGCGGCTCTCGGCGCGCGGCTATCATCGCGTCCTGCGTGTCGCGCGGACGCTCGCCGATCTGGCGGGCAGCGATATGGTCGGCCGCGTCCACATCGCCGAGGCGCTGAGCTATCGCCGCCGCCCGCCCGTCAACTGATCGAAGGCCCGCCATGCACTGGATGATCCGCCCGCTGCGCCGCTACGCCGATTTTCGCGGCCGTTCGCGGCGGATCGAATTGTGGATGTTCGTGCTGTTGCTGTTCGTGGCGTTCATCGCTGCGGTGTGGCTCGATACGCTGCTCGGCACCGGCGGCGAGACGATCAGCACGACGACGACCGGCCCGGGCCTGTGGTCGCGCGACGTCGTCAGCCGGGGCGGCTGGATCACGCTCGTCTTCGGACTGGCGATGCTCGTGCCTTTGGTGGCGGTGATGGTGCGGCGGCTGCACGATGTCGGCTGGCGCGGCTGGTGGCTGCTCGCCGCGATCGTGCCGCTGGTCGGCGGGCTGTTCCTGCTCGTGTTGTTCCTCACCGACAGCCAGCGCGGCCGCAATCGCTATGGCGAAGACCCGGGACAGGTCGCCTCTTGAGCCGCGCGCTCGCCCGTTGCGCGCGGCGTCCCGCGCGTTATACGCTCGCGGGGATGCGGGCGTGGTGAAACTGGTAGACGCGCCGGACTCAAAATCCGGTTCCGCAAGGAGTGTCGGTTCGAGCCCGACCGCCCGCACCAGATCTCCACGCATTGCCGGGTATCGCTTTCTCACGACGCCGGCGCGACGATCCGATCCGGGACGGCCGCGCGTCACGAGCCTGTCGCATTCCGCGCGACAGGCGTCTCGTGCTGATAGAGGGGATGCGCGATGATGAACGAATCGGTCGAATACCGACGCCTTCGCGACGAGGGGGACGCTTGGCAGCTCTGGGGCCCCTATGTCAGCGAACGGCAATGGGGGACGGTGCGCGAGGATTATTCGCCGGGCGGCGATGCCTGGGACTATCTGCCGCACGATCATGCCCGCTCGCGTGCCTATCGCTGGGGCGAGGACGGCATCGCCGGCTTCTCCGATGATCGCCAGCGCTGGTGCCTGGGGCTCGCGCTGTGGAACGGCAGGGATCCGATCCTCAAGGAGCGGATGTTCGGCCTCGCCAACGAGCAGGGCAATCACGGCGAGGACGTCAAGGAATATTGGTGGTATCTGGATGCCACGCCGAGCCACAGCTATGTGCGGATGCTGTATAAATATCCGCACGCCGAATATCCCTATGCCGATCTGCTGAACGAGAGCCTGCGCCGCCGCGCGGCGGGCGGGATGCCCGAATACGAGCTCGTCGATACCGGCATCTTCGCGGAGAACCGCTATTTCGACGTGACCGTCGAATATGCGCAGGCCGCGCCCGGCGACATCCTGATGAAGGTGACCGCGATCAATCGCGGGCCCGAGGCGGCCGAGCTCCATCTCCTGCCGCAGCTCTGGGCGCGCAACACCTGGTCGTGGAACGAGGGCGCGGTGCAGCCGCGGCTGCGCCAGGTCGAGGACGGCACGGTGCTCGCCTCGCGCAACCGCGCGTCGGATTACCGGTTCGAGGCGCTGCAGGATTGCGACATGCTGTTCTGCGAGAACGAGACCAATCGTCACCGCCTGTTCGGTGCGCCGCGCACCGGCTATCCCAAGGACGGCATCAACGATTTCGTCGTCGACGGCGACAACGACGCGATCAACCCGGCGCGCATCGGCTCGAAATGCGCGGCGCTCTCGAAGAAGACGCTGGCGCCGGGCGAGACGTGGACCCTGCGGCTGCGCTTCGCGCCCGCCAAGGGCCGCAGGATCACCGTCAAGCGCTTCGACGGTCTGTTCGACGAGCGGCGCGCCGAGGCGGACAGCTATTATGCCGCGCTCCAGCACGATCTCGAGGATGCCGACAAGCGGCTCGTCCAGCGTCAGGCGCTCGCCGGGCTGATCTGGACCAAGCAATATTACCGTTTCGACGTGCGGCGCTGGCTGGCCGGCGATCCGACCCAGCCGCCGCCGCCCGAGGAGCGGTTGACCGGGCGCGACAGCCTGTGGAAGCATCTCGACAATGCCGACATCGTCTCGATGCCCGACAAGTGGGAATATCCCTGGTATGCGGCGTGGGATCTCGCCTTCCACTGCGTCGCCTTCGCGCTCACCGATCCCAAGTTCGCCAAGAAGCAGCTCCGCCTGCTGACGCTCGACGGCTATATGAACCCCAACGGCGCGCTGCCCGCGTACGAATGGAATTTCAGCGACGTCAATCCGCCGGTGCAGGCGTGGGCGGCATGGCGCGTCTACCAGATCGACAAGGCCGCCAACAACGGCGTCGGCGACATCGGCTTCCTCGAGCAGATGCTCCACAAGCTGATGCTCAACTTCACCTGGTGGGTGAACCGGGTCGATCCCGACGGGCGCAACATCTTCCAGGGCGGGTTTCTCGGGCTCGACAATATCGGCGTGTTCGATCGCTCCAAGCCGCTGCCAACCGGGGGTTACATCAGCCAGTCGGACGGCACCGCGTGGATGGCGATGTTCAGCCTCGACCTGATGCGGATGGCGCTCGAGGTCGCGATGACCAACCCGGCATATGAGGACATCGCCACCAAGTTCTTCGACCATTTCCTGCTGATCGCCGAGGCGATGACCGATCTCGGCGAGGACAGCGAGGGGCTGTGGGACGAGCAGGACGGCTTCTATTACGACCGGCTGCACCTGCCCGACGGCGAGGAGGTGCCGCTGCGCGTGCGTTCGCTGGTCGGGCTCATCCCGCTGTGCGCGGTCGACGTGCTCGACGGCTCGCTGGCGACGCGGTTCCCGGCGTTCACCGAGCGGCTGCGCTGGACCGCGCAGGTCCGCCCGAAACTGGCCGAGCTGGTATCGCGCTGGCAGGTGCCCGGCGCGGAAGGCCGCGTGCTGTTGTCGCTGCTGCGCCGCAAGCGGATGAACGCGCTGCTCAAGCGGATGCTGGACGAGACCGAGTTCCTGTCCGACCACGGCATCCGCTCGCTCTCCAAGGCGCACGCCGAGCATCCCTATGTCTACGATGCGGGCACCACGCAATTCTCGGTCGAATATGCGCCGGGCGAATCGAAGACGATGATGTTCGGCGGCAATTCCAACTGGCGCGGGCCGATCTGGATGCCGATCAACGTGTTGCTGATCGAGGCGCTGTACGAGTTCGAGACCTTCTACGGCCCCGATTACAAGCTGCCCTTCCCGACCGGATCGGACACGCTGCTGTCGATGCCCGAGATCGCCGAGCAGCTCTCGCACCGGCTCGCCACTCTGTTCCTGCGCGGGCCCGACGGGCGGCGGCCGGTGCTGGGCGACAACGCGATGTTCCAGACCGATCCGCTGTGGCGGGACAATGTGCCGTTCTACGAATATTTCCACGGCGATACCGGCGCCGGGCTCGGCGCCTCGCATCAGACCGGCTGGACCGGACTGATCGCGCTGTTGCTCCAGCCGCGCATCCGCGATGCCGGCCGGCTCACCCCCTCGTCGGGAGAGACGCGTTAGGGTAACGAGGTCGCGGCCCTCCCCCGATCGTGGGGGAGGGCCTGTAACAGCAAGCGTGGCGCCACCGTATCACGAAGGATGCGACCGATGCCCGATGAT
>CAZZZX010000380.1:0-3749 GCA_964658585.1 uncultured Novosphingobium sp. | reverse complement strand
GCCCCCGAGGGGCGGATCGCCGTTATTCCGCCTCCAGCCAGATCAGGAACGCGAAGAACAGCGCGCCCGAAATGCTCGTGGCGAGCAACAGGAACGCGGTCCGCCACAGCGCGCCGAACCGCGATATCAGGTAGCCGCCCTTCAGCTGTCGATACATGTGGATCGGCGGCAGGAAGATCAGTGCCAGCCACAACGGCGCCGCCGGTACGCCGGCCATATAGAGCGCGATCAGCGTCACGGTCAGCAGCGTCATGAAGCTCAGCGAGTAGATCGCGAAGATCGAGTGATCGTAGAGCCCGACGTCGCGTCGCCAGAAGAACATCATCCAGATGAATGGCACCGAGATCGGGATCAGCGCCCAACTATATTTGTAGCTCGCCATCTTGAGCTTGTAGGCATAGAGCGCCGGATCGGCCTTGACCTGCTCGATCTGCCGGTCGAGACCGCCATAGCCGGTCGCGAGGTTCATGCTCTTGATACCCGTCGCGAGGTCGAAGTTGTAGCGGTCGTCGCCCGCCTCGACATGACCGACCTGTCTTGCGGCGCTCGCAGTCCGGGGGAGCCGTTTCGCCGCCGCCTCGAGCGCGGCGAGATCCTGCCCGGCCTCGGCGATCTGCTTGTCGAGCGCGGCGGTGTCCGCCTTGGGATTGTCGTCGAGCAGGTCGCCGCGCTTCTCCTTGAGGTCGTCGAGCCTGTCCGACGCCTTCTCGGCCTGGTCGGCGATCTGCACCTGCGCCTTGGCGAGCACCTGGCCCGCTCCCGCCCCATCCGGCACCGAGATCCGGTTGACCGCGGCGAACAGCAGGAACACCGAGAACAGGAACAGCGCCATCGGCGAGACGAACTTGGCGCGCTCGCCATGGACGTAGCGGCGCGTCAGCTCTCCCGGGCGCAGCACGAGCAGCGGCAGCGTCGACCAGAACTTGCCCTCGAAATGGAAGACGCCGTGCGCGATGTCGTGCCCGATCGCCATGACATGGCGGTGGACATGACCGCTCTGGCCGCAGCTCTGGCAGAATTCGCCCGCACGGATCGCGCCGCAGTTGAGACAGGCGCCCCCCACGCCGGCATGGGCGTGCCCGCCGTCATGCCCGGGATTGGCGGCGTGCTCGACGGCACGCGCGGCGATGCCGCCCGTGAAGATCGTGCCGATGCCGTCGACGTCGCCGCCCATATCGTCCTCCCGCCCAGCGCCCCGCAGGATAGCCGGTATTCCGCCGCCCGGTCGAGCCCGTTCCGATTCGCCGGGCGCTCTGCTAGACGGCGGCGATGGACGTCCCCCCTCCCCGCACGCAGACCGACCACGACGCCGAAGCGCTGATCGCCGACATGGGCGCACGCGCGCGCGCCGCCGCAGCGATGATGGCGCATGCGGATACGTCCGAGAAGGCGGCGGCGCTGCGTAACGGCGCGGGGCTCCTTCGGGCACGGCGCGACGCGATCCTCGCCGCCAACGCCGAGGATCTCGCGCAGGCGGATGCCGCCGGCATCGGCGGCGCGATGCGCGATCGGCTGCTGCTCGACCCCGCGCGCATCGAAGGCATCGCGGCCGCACTCGAACAGGTGGCGGCGCTACCCGATCCGGTCGGCTGCGTGATCGATGCGTCGGTGCGATCAAACGGTCTCGCGCTGTCGCGCGTGCGCGTACCGCTCGGCGTGGTGGGCATCATCTACGAGAGCCGGCCCAACGTCACCGTCGATGCCGGTGCCCTGGCGCTGATGTCGGGCAACGCCGCGATCCTGCGCGGCGGATCGGAGGCTCGCGCCAGCAACGCCGCGCTCCACGCCGCACTTGCCGACGGGATCGCCGCCGCCGGACTGCCGCGCGACGCGGTGCAACTGGTCCCGATCAGCGATCGCGCCGCGGTCGGTGCGCTGCTCCGCGCACAGGGGCTGGTCGACATCATCATCCCGCGTGGCGGCAAGGGGCTGGTCGCGCGCGTCCAGGCCGAGGCGCGGGTGCCCGTGCTTGCGCATCTCGACGGCATCAACCACAGCTTCGTCCATGCGTCCGCCGACCCCACGATGGCGGAGCGGCTGGTGGTCAACGCCAAGCTGCGCCGCACCGGGGTCTGCGGCGCGACCGAGACCGTGCTGATCGATCGCGGCTATCCGTTCGCCGCGCGGCTGGTGGCGGCGCTGCTCGATGCCGGCTGCGCGGTTCGCGGCGACGCCGACACGATGCTTCTCGACGCGCGCGTGACGGCAGCGAGCGATGCCGACTGGAACACCGAATATCTCGACGCGATCTGCACGGTCGGCTTTGTTGAGGGCGTCGCGGGCGCCGCTACGCATATCGCGCGCCACGGATCGCACCATACCGACTGCATCGTCGCCGAGGACGCGCACGCTGCGGAAGCGTTTCTCGCGACGGTCGATTCGGCGATCGTGATGTGGAACGCCTCGACGCAGTTCGCCGACGGTGGCGAATTCGGGCTGGGCGCGGAGATCGGCATCTCGACCGGCCGCCTCCACGCGCGCGGTCCGGTCGCGCTCGAAGGGCTGACGACCTATAAATGGCTGGTCCGCGGAACCGGCCAGGCGCGGCCTTGAGCGACGGCGTCGCACGCCGCTGCCGCCTGTGATTCGCGTCGGCCTGCTCGGCGGGTCGTTCAACCCGGCGCATCGTGCGCATCGCCGCATCAGCCTCGCCGCGCGCGATGCGCTCGGGCTCGACGAGATCTGGTGGCTGGTGTCGCCCGGCAATCCGCTCAAGCCGGTGAGCGGCATGGCGCCGCTCGCGGCGCGCCTCGCCTCGGCGGTGCGGATGGGGCGCCGCGCGCCGATCCGCGTCACCGCGATCGAGCGACTGCTCGGCACGCGCTACACCGTCGATACGCTGGCCGAACTGGTCCGCCGCTACCCCCGCCACCGCTTCATCTGGCTGATGGGCGAGGACAATCTCGCGCAATTCCATCGCTGGCGCGACTGGCGCCGGATCGCGCGCACCCTTCCCATTGCCGTAGCGGCGCGTCCGGGCTATGGCGGAGGCGTCCATCGTTCGACGACGATGGGGTGGCTTGGCCGCTTCGTCCGGCCCTCGGGCGATGCGAAGCGGTGGACAGACTGGAGCTTGCCGGCGCTCGTGCATCTGCACACCGTCCCTGACCCGACTTCCGCGACCGCCACGCGCGTTGCCGATCCCGACTGGCATCGGCGCTTCGACCCCAGAGTATTGCGTGACGCCGTGACACGCCGACTCGTCTCCCAGGAGGATCATTGCCCGCTTCCCCCGCCGCCGCCCGCCCCGTGACGCAGGGCCATCCCGCCTCGCCGGAGGCAGACGCGCTGCACGCGCTGGTGCTGCAGTCGCTCGACGACGATCAGGCGGTCGAGACCGTTTCGATCCCGCTTGCGGGTAAATCGAGCATCGCCGACTATATGGTGATCGCCAGCGGTCGCTCGACCCGGCAGGTCGCCTCGATGGCGACCAAGCTCGCCGAGCGGATCAAGACCGAGCTGCACCGCAGTGCGCGCATCGAGGGGCTGCCTGCCGCCGACTGGGTACTGATCGATGCCGGCGACGTGATCGTCCACCTGTTCCGCCCAGAGGTCCGTTCGTTCTACAATCTCGAGCGGATGTGGGCGTTCGGCGAGACCGAGGATCCGGCGCTCCGGCCGCCTCGCAGCTGAGCCGTTGCTGGTCCATATCGTCGCGCGCGGCCGGATCGGCCGCGGCGCCGAGGCCGAACTGGTCGAGCGCTACCTCAAGCGGCTGTCGTGGCCGACACGCGTCACCGAGCTTCCCG
>CAZZZX010000379.1:0-3766 GCA_964658585.1 uncultured Novosphingobium sp. | reverse complement strand
CCGCCCTCCCGGGCCGGGACGTGGCTAACGGGGCCGGGCGGCCGCGGATCGCGGCGGCGAGCATCACCAGCGCCGGGAATCCCGCATAGACGAGGATCAGCGCCGCGATCAGCGCCGCCGCCGCGGTCGCCATCAATGCGCCCCCTCGGCGCGGCGGATCGCGGTGATCGTGCGGCGCATCAGCGCGAGATCGCCGACCAGCGACAGCGAGCGGATATAGGCGATGTCGAGCTCGGCGCGCTGGTCGAAATCGATGTTGGCGCGGCCCGAGACCTGCCACAGCCCGGTCAGCCCCGGTCGCGCGCCCAGCCGCGGCAGGTGATGCAGCGCATAGGCGGTCGCCGCGAACGAGGTCGGCCTGGGTCCGACGAACGACATCTCGCCGCGCACGATGTTGAGCAGGTTGGGCAGTTCGTCGAGGCTGGTGCGGCGCAGCAGCCGGCCGATCCGCGTCACCCGCGGATCCGCGACGAGCTTGAAATCGGGCGAGGCGAGGCCGTGGATGCTGAGCGCACGCAGCGCCTCCTTGCGCGCCTCGGCATCGGGCACCATCGTGCGGAACTTGAACAGCGCGAAGCGGCGGCCGAGATAGCCGGTGCGCTGCTGGACGAACAGCACCGGGCCGCCATCGTCGAGCCGGATCGCCAGCGCGATCAGCGCCAGCAGCGGCAGCAGCAGCACGATCAGGAGCAGCGCCAGCACGCCATCGATCACGGGCTTGACCTGGCGCGGATAGAACATGCCGCGCCCCTCCAGCGGCAACGGCACGCCGCGTATGTCGCACTCGAACCGCACGCGGCGCGGCATGTCGCTGCGCCGCTCGCCGATCGCCTGCTCGGACGTTGGTCTTGGCGAGTATCCGGCCCCCGCCGTCAGCGTGTCGTCGCGCAGCAAATCCCCGGTCTCCCTAGCCCCGATCGTCATCGCAGGGTGAGGAGCCGGTCGAAAGCGTTGCGATGCCGAAACTGTATCAGGGCGGGGCGGGAGGCGCGATCAGGGCCGATCGTGGAGCCGCATGACGATCCGCCGAGCGATGCTCATCGCCGCGACCAGCGGATACCAATAGTGATTGCCCTGCCAGAGCCGGACGCTGGCGCGCAGCCACAGCGCCTCGGCGGGCAGCCAGCGGACGCCCAGCGCACGATCGCCGGCATGGAGGCGCGACAGGATATGCGTCGGCTCGGCCGCGGTGTTGCGCCCGCGCCCGGCGGTGGTCGCGCGATAGCCGAGCGCCGCGGCGATCCGCCGCCCGTCGGCACCGACCGCATTCTCGGGCCAGCAGAACAGCAGGGGCGCGCGGCCGAGGCGGTCCTCGAAATCGCGCCGGCAGCGGCCGAGATGATCGGCGATCCGCGCCTCGAATACCGGCTGTGTCTCGCGCGCGCCGCCGGCGACCCGCGGTGCGGCAAGGGCGAGTGCGGATTCGGCACCGCGATCGGCGCGGGCATCCGGAACCAGTCATGCTTGGGGCCGGGCGTCGCCGCCCATTGCACCCAGGCGAGGCGGCGCCAGTTGGCGGGCGTCAGGCGGTCGACGATCCGCTCGGAGACCGCGACACGGCCATGATCGACGCCGTGGGGCTCGACTGCGAACAGCGGGTCGCGGTCGAGCGCTGCGAGTTCGGCCCAGCTCATATAGCCCTGATCGGCGTCACCCGGCCGGCGCACCGGCGCGTCGGGCGCGACGAAATCGAGCGAGGCGAAGAAGGTCGCGGGCATCGCGTGGCGCGCCAGCGCGGGCGCGGCGTGGAGCCAGTTGTCGAGATAGCCGTCGTCGAAATGCAGCGCCACGGCATCGGCGGGGGGTGCGCGACCGGCGCGGCGCAGCGCGACCAGTTCGGCGGTGTCGATCACCGTGCAGCGCATCGCGGCGAGCGTCGCGAGGTGGCGCTCGAAGGTCGAGGGATGCACCGAGATCTCGCGCGACCAGGGCAGCCAGGCGGGATCGGGACCGACCGAGTGATATGTCAGGATCGGCACGCCCGGCTCGGCGATCATCCGCCGATGCGCGATCGACAGCGCGACGGCGACCGGCACCAGCGCCAGCGCATCGCCGAACCGCGCGGCACGATGCGCGACGAGCGCGAGCAGCACGCCGGCGGCGACGATCAGCGCCCAGTCGCGCAGGCGGCGCCGACGCTCCTGCCGGCGCGTCATCGCCGCCATCGGTCGCGCAGCCGCCTGGCGGCATCGCGGGCGGCGAAGCCGAGCCGCAGCGCCTGGGCACGCGGACCGCGGCCGAACAGGCGGATGCGGTAGAGCGTCTCGACATGATCGGCGAAACGCAGCTTGTGCGGCGCGGGCGTCATGCCGTTGCCGAGCACGTCGTACCAGGCGATCTCAGGGTCTTCGCAACACGCCCGGATATGCTGCATCGCCAGCACATGCCCGATCGAGCGCTCGGCATGGGCCTCGTCATAGGCGGCCTTGAGCACGAACAGCCGGTCGCCGCCCTGCACCGCAAGCTCGAACGCGGCGATCGCGTCGCCATCGTGGAGCAATGCGACGCGCAGCGCGCCCGCGGCGGCGGCGGCGTGCGCGAGCCGGGTGTAGAACAGCGTATCGGCCGGATTGTCGCGGATCGCGCCGCCCGCCGCGCCCTTCCATCCCGACGCTTCGAGCGTGAACAGGCGGGTCAGCAGCGCGTCGAGATCGCGTTCCCCGCGCTCGATCGCGAAGCGCAACGGCGTCTCGTCGGCGAGCGCGCGTTCGAGCCGGGGCAGGCGGCGGCGGTCGCGCTTGCCGCGGCTGTCCAGCCAGCGCGCGAAGGGGCTGCGGCAATCGGTCACCGGCACGGCGGCGCGTGGCGCGATGCGGCACCGCGTCCAGCCGCGCGCCGCCGCGAGCAGGCGCGAGTCAGCGGGGACATAGTCGAGTTCGATCAGATCGGGCGCCGCGCGTCCGCCACGGAGCATGTCGGCATCGGGAACGCGAGCGAACGGCTCCGCCATGTCGAACGCCGCGGTGTGGAGGTTGGTCTGGCTGCGCAGCCGGCGATAGCGGAACGGCCCGAGCCCGGCGGTCTCGCGCAGCAGCGGCAGCCCGGCGATCGTCACCGCTTGCGCCGGCGGATCGACATAGGCCGCGCGCCACGCCGCGAACCAGCCTTCGCCGAGATGGAACCGGATTGGGACAGGCGCCACCGCTGTCATCGTTGATCTCGATCGGTCATCGTCGGACTAAGGTCGTAGCACGCAATCGCAACACTTGGTGACCTATGCCCGTCCCGAAGTCCGAAATTGGGGCGACGGTGCCGACACGACTGACATCCTTTCTGGCGCCGACCCTGGATGCGGACGCGGCGGCGGCGTTCGATCGCTTCTGCGCGACGAGCCCGTTCGCGGCCTATCAGCAGAGCCGCGCCTGGGTCGAGGCGGCGCCGCGGTCGCGGCTGCGCGACCATCTGCTGTTTCTTGCGCTCGACGGCGGGGAGCCCGTCGGTGCCGCGGTGGTGCGGCGGACCGGGCTCGGATCATGGGCGTGGTCGGCGACCGTCCAGCGCGGCCCGGTGGTGCACGATGTGGCGCGGTTCGGCGAGGTACTGCTGGCGTTGCGCACCGCGCTCGCGCAGGCCGGCTGCAGCGCGCTGACGCTGGGTCCGCGCGCGCCGGGGCGGGCGATGCCGCAGATGCTCGAGACGTTGCGGACGCAGGGCTTCGTCGCGCTCCCCGGCAATCGCCAGCCGCTTCATGTCGCGACCGGGATCGTCGCGCTCGACCGGACCGAGGCGGCGAGGCTCGGCCTCAGCACCGGGGCGATCCTGGACG
>CAZZZX010000378.1:0-3784 GCA_964658585.1 uncultured Novosphingobium sp. | reverse complement strand
TCGATGCCGCCCTTGCGCACGCTCACCCCCGCGTCGCCGGCAAGCGTCGCGTCGGCGAGGCCGAGATGGATCAGGATGCGCTGAAGCTGCTGCGCCATCGCGAGGTCGATCGTCCCGGCCAGGCCGCCGCCCGCGACGCCGAGCCGGCCATGGACCCCGGCTCCGTCCGCGACGAGCGCGCCCGATGCCTTGGTGCCGGTGACGTCCAGCGCGTCGATGCGGATCGTCGCGGGCGCGGCGGGCGGCGTCAGGATCGCGCCGGCGAGCGTGAACGGCCCGAGCGGCGAGCCGCCGCCGGCACGGACCGCGAACCCGCCGTCGATCGGATCGAGCGCCAGCGCGACGCCCGACAGGCCGACCGGACGATCGAGCGCGAGGCGGATCTGCGGATGATCGATCATCCCGTCGAGCGCGAGCCGGAAGGGACCATAGGCGGTCTGCGTGCCCCCGCCCGAGAACTGGAAGCTGCCGTCCCTGCGGCGCACGCCACCACCGGCGATGCGCAACGAGGGCGCGGTCAGCGTCAGCCCGGAGAGTTGCATCGATCCGTCCGGCGTCCGGACGAGATGCGTCTCGAGGCTCGGCAGACCGCCGGCGAGCGACCGCAGGAAGGCGTTGTCGAAGCGCCGCACCCAGGCGCGGGCCGTCCCCTCGACGATCGAGGCCCGGGCGTCGGCGGTGGGCGTCACCTTGAGCTCGGTGAGCACGTCGACGATGCCGAGATTGGGGATCAGGTAGCGCGCGAGGCCGCCCGAGACGTTCACCGCGAACCGACCGGTGACGAGATCGACGAACAGCGCGAGCCTGCCGTTGAGCTTGTCGGACCGCAGCGTCAGCCCGTCGCCGGTGAGCAGTCTGGGCGTCACCTTGAGGATGCCGTCGACGCTCAGACCGCCGAGGATGCCGCCCGCCTCCGGGCCGATGCCGGTGACGTGCGCCGCGGTCAGCCGGATCGGCAGCGTCAGCGCCGGGCCGCCGACATGGCCCGCACCGGCGGCGCGCACCGTCTCGAAGCCGGTCTGGTCGAAGGCCACGTGCGGCGCGGTCAGCGCATAGCGGAAGGCGGCGCTACGGAAAGCGCCGTCGAGTTGCGCGGCCAATCGGATGTCGCGGCCGGTCATGTTGGGGAACAGCGCCTCGGGCCGGAGCAAGGCGAGATCGATGCGCAGCGGATCGAAGGCGCCGCGCGCGAGATCGATCGTGCCCCTGGCGGTCGCGGTCAGCGCAGGCGAGCGCAGGCGGAGCGTACCGGCGAGGCGGCGATCCGCATAGGTCGCCGCGCCCGTCACCGCGATCGCCGGCGCGGTGAGGCGCTGCACCTTGCCCTGCGTGATCGAACCCGGCGTGACCCGGCCCGACAGCGCGTAGCGGCCCCTCGCCTCGGACAGCGCGAGATCCGCGATCGGCACGCCGCCGACCTGCATCCGGGCGCGGCCATGCCAGCCGCTCCACCGCCCCTGCCCGCTCACCAGCACGATCGCGCGCCTGACGCTGCCGAACAAGCCGGGGACGACGCCGCCGCGCGGCGAGACCAGCCGCGCGTCGAGATCGAACACGTCGCGGTCGGGCTCGGTATCCAGCCGCATCGCCAGCCTGTCCCCCGCGCTGGTGCGCGCCGCGAGCCCGATCACCGCGCGGCCGCGCGCGGTATCGGCGCGGCCGACGATGCGCAGGCTGCGGCGCGGTCCGGCGACGCCGGGTTCCAACCGGAAGCGCAGGTCGACGCGGCCGAGATGGATCGCATAGCCGGGCAGGATCGGGCCTTCGGTGCGAGCCGGGCGCAGTTTGGGCAGGCGCATCAGGATGACGAGATCCGAGGCCAGCCGATCGACATGGAGGCGGTTGGCGAACCAGCGGCCGGGGCGCCAGTCGAGCGTCACAGAGGGCGCCTCGAGGAACACGCCCTGTGGATCGGAAAGACGCAGGTCGCGGATGCGCGCATGCCGCCAGATCGAGCCGTCGATCCGCCCGATATGGATACGCAGCCCGCTCGCGGGCTTCATCTCGGCGATGCGGTCGGCGATGAAGCGGTGGCCGGCATCGCTGTCGATGGTGACGCCGACCAGCCCGAGCACGATCAGCACCAGCACCAGCACCCCGCCGATCGCGCGGAACACGCGATGCCGGCGGCGCGGCGGCGGCGGTGCCGGGATGCCGTCGTCGGCCATCAGAACGCCTGCCCGAGCGAGACATAGACCGCGACGCGGCCATCGCCGGGCTGCGGGTTGATCGGCGTGCCGACATCGAGCCGGATCGGGCCGAAGCTCGTATAATAGCGGACGCCCAGCCCGGTGCCGTAGCGGAAGCCTTTGAAGTCGGGCAGCGACTGCGCATAGAGATTGCCGCCGTCGAGGAACGGCACCACCCCGAAATTGCCGAACCGCACGCGCGCCTCGAGCCCGAACTCGGCGAGGCTCTTGCCGCCGATCGGATCATTGTTGATGTCGCGCGGGCCGATCCGCTGGTAGCCGAAGCCGCGCACCGATCCGCCGCCGCCCGAATAGAAGCGCCGCGTGGGCGCGATCTTGTCGCGCGTGCCGCCCTGGATCGACCCCAGCCTGACGCGTCCGGCAAGCACGAGATGGCGACCGACCGGCTGGTACGCCGAACCGTCCAGCTGGATGCGGGCATAGCTGAAGGTGGCGTTGCGCAGCGATTCCTCGGGCGAGACGCGCGCCGAGAGCCGCCAGCCCCTGGTCGGATTGAGCAGGTCGTCCGAGCCGTCATAGGCGAGGCTGAGCGGCAGCGCGGCGACGAGATAGGTGCGCTGCCGCGGCTGGCCGGTATCCTGGATCTCGTCGCGCTCGTCGGATGCGAACAGCTCGACGCCGTAGGAATAGGTCCACTTCTTCTGCCAGATGATGTTGGTCTGGCGCTCGACCCCGGTGGTGAGATCGACGGTACGCGCCTCGTAGGCGGGCACGTCGATATGGTCGGCGGTGAGCTGCGCGGTGAGCACCTGGTCACGCCTGCGGAAATCGTTGCGGCGGAAGATCACCGAGGCGAGCTGTTCCTGCGTACCGAGCACGCCGCGCAGCGTCAGGCCGCCTTCGGGCGGGAACAGGTTGCGGTGCGTCCAGTCGACCTCCGCGGTGGCGCCCTGGCCGGTCCCGAAGCCGAGCGCGCCGGTGGTGAGCAGCGCGCTGTAGCCGAGCGTGCCGGGGGTGATGCGCGCGCCGCTGGTATAGCCGAACGAGGCCGAGACGGTGCGCGGCGACGCGGGCTCGAGATGGACGTCGAGATCGACCAGCTGCGGATCGGCGGTGCGTACCGGCGTGATCTGCACGACCGACACCAGCCCGGTCTGGACGAGCGCGCGGCGCAGATCGTCGAGCTTGGCGGCATCGTAGCGATCACCGGGCTTGAGCCGCGAGATCAGCGCGAGATGCCTGGGCCCGAACACCTTCCTGCCCGACAGGCGGAGCGCACCGATGCGCATCTGGCGGCCGGGATCGACACGCAGCGCGAAGCGCGCGCGCCGGCTGTCGTGATCGATCTCGATGTCGGGGTCGGCGACCGTGGCGAAGGGATAGCCGCGTATGCCGAGCTCGCGCTTGAGCGCTGCCACCGCGCCGACGACGCGATCGGTATCGACCGGATCGCCGGCCCGCACGCCAAAGCCGCTCGCGAGATCGGCGCCGTCCCGCCCCGCCGCGGCCAGACCGGGCAGCGCGACCGTGGCGAACGCGTAGCGCGGGCCCGCGGTCGCGACGAGCGTCACGGTGAGGCGGTGCTGCACGAGGTCGAGCCCCGGCCCCGCCGCACGGGTAACGCGGGTATCGAC
>CAZZZX010000377.1:0-3789 GCA_964658585.1 uncultured Novosphingobium sp. | reverse complement strand
TGCTGCTGTCCGATACCCGCGCCGCGATCGCTCTGGCCGAGACCGCGGAGCGCGGCGTCCGCGAGATCGGCGACGCCGTGGCGCTCGCCCGGTACGTGGCTGCGCGGCAGCAGGTATCGGAGGATTTCTCCGCCTTGATCGACACGTTGCGCCCGGGTGCGACGATGGCGGGTGTCCTGCGTCTGCGCGAGCTCGCCGAGGCCAGGTTCGCGGCGAGCGACGTGATCTCCGCCGCGCCACGATCCGCACGCGCGGCACCGCTCGGCCCGCCGATCGGCGACCCCGGGCTGACGCACGCGATCGACTCGCTCGGCGATCTGCTGTGTGCGGTGGAAGGGCGCCGCGTCGCCCGTGACGACCAACGCGTCGACGTGGAGTCCGCGCAGATCGGCGTCCTGTTCTGGTTCGTCTCCGTGATGACGATCCTCGCCACGATCGGCGGGATCTGGCTGTGGTGGTACGCCAGCTCGAAGCATTTCCGGCTCGAGATCCAGGCCTATGACGCGCTGTCGCGTCTGCGCGCCGTGTTTTCCGGGACGAGCGACGCGATTATCATCTTCACCCCGTCCGGCCGCATCGAGGAGGCCAACAGCGCCGCCTCGAGCCTGCTCGGTTACGACATCGGCGCGCTCGACGGCCTCAACATCGCAGACATCGTCGACATTGACGATATCCCGGGCGAACGACGCATGGGCATGATCAACGGCACGGTCCCGATGCCGATGCACCTGGATCGTACCGCGCGCGATCTCGACGGTAAGGCCATCCCCGTCGACGTCGCGCTCGGCCTGGTCCCGTTCGCCAACGGCACGCGGATCGTCGCGTCGCTGCGCGACGTGTCGGAGCGCCGCGCCGCGGAGCGCATGAAGGACGATTTCATCTCGACGATCAGCCACGAGCTGCGCACGCCGCTCACCTCGGTGGTCGGCGCGCTCGGGCTGTTGCGCGAGGGTGCCGCGGGCGCGTTGCCCGACGCGGCGGCACGGCTGATCGACATCGCTGAGAACAATTCGCGCCGGCTGATCCGGCTGGTCAATGACATCCTCGATATCGACCGGCTGGGATCGGGGCGGGTCCGGCTCGACATCAAGCCGGTCGATCTGCAGATGATCGCGCAGCGTGCGAGCGACGGGGCGGAGGGGATCGCCGCGCCGCGCGCGGTCCGCATCGTGCTCGATCCGCCCGACCGGGCCATCACCGTCCTCGGCGACGCCGAGCGGCTGCTCCAGGTGATCGGGAACCTGCTGTCCAACGCGGTCCGCTTCTCGCCGCGCGGCGGCACGATCACGCTGGCGCTCGAAGTCCGCGGGCACGAGGCGCTCGTCCGCGTCGACGACGAGGGGCCGGGCGTCCCGGCCGAGTTCCGCGATCAGCTGTTCGGGCGCTTCAATCAGTCGAGCGCGGGCGCGACGATCCCGGGCGGCACCGGGCTGGGCCTCGCGATCTCACGCGAGATCGTCCGCGCCCATGGCGGCGAGATCTGGTATGGCGACCGCCGCGGCGGAGGGGCGCGCTTCTGCTGCTCGCTGCCGCTCGAGCCGCTCGCCAAGGCCGATAGCCGCCGCCGGCTGCTGCTCTGCGAGGACGATGCCAGGATCGCGGCGCTGATCCGTGAACTGATCGAGGACGAGGGCTACATCGTCGATCGCTCGGGTTCGGTCGGGGAGGCGAGCACGATGGCGCGGACCGGCCGCTACGACGTGCTGCTGCTCGACCTGTCGCTGCCCGATGCGAGGGGCCTGGAGGCGGTGGCGGCGATCCGCGCCCAGCCCGAGACGCGCGACCTGCCGCTGATCGTGATCTCGGGATCGGCGAGCGTCCACCGGCGCGAGCCGACGGCGGAGGCGTACGGCGTGATCGACTGGATCGACAAGCCGGTCGATCACGACCGGCTGCTGCGCGCGCTCGATACCGCGATCGCGCGTGCCGACGACAACCGGCCGGTCCTGCTCCATATCGAGGACGATGCCGATGTCCGCGAAGTGGTCGCGCTCGCGCTCGCCGACCGCGGACGGATCCTGCAGGCCGGCTCGCTCGCCGCCGCGCGCGCGGCACTGTCCGCCTGCGCGCCGGCGGCGGTCATCCTCGACCTCGACCTGCCCGACGGATCGGGGCTCGATCTGCTCGGCCTGCTCGCGGACGGGCCCGGCGTCGTTCCGACGGTGGTGTATTCGGCGGGGACGGATCTGCCCGCGATCGGCGGCCCGATCGTGGCGGTGCTGGTCAAGTCGGCGCGATCGCCGCTGGTCCTCTCCGAGACGATCGGTGCGATATTGATGCGGCAAGCGCAGGTGGAGGCGTAACGGCGTGGGCGAGCATCTGCGAATTCTGGTGGTCGACGACGATCGGGACATCCGGACGATCGCGCAGCTGTCGCTCGGGCTCGATCCGGAGATCGCGGCCGAGGTCGCCGGGACGGCGAGCGAGGCGTTGGCGCTGATCGCGACCGGCGCGGGGGCCGACGCCATCCTGCTCGACGTGATGATGCCCGAGATGGACGGCCCGACACTGGCGGCACAAGTGAGGCGCCTTCCGGGTCACGCCGCCACTCCGATCCTGTTCATGACCGCGCGCGCGCGGCCGGCCGATCTCGAAGCCTATCGGGTGCTCGGCGCGGCAGGCGTGATCGTCAAGCCGTTCGATCCGCTCGGCCTCGCCGATGCGGTGCGCAGCGCAATCGGCCGAACGCGGAGCTGAGCCGCCCGTCGTCGTGTCCTACGCCACGGACAATCGTGCGAGCGTCTCCGCATCCCGCGCGCCGCCGAACCAGCGCTCGATCGCCGCGCCGAATGCCGCGCCGCCGCCCGCCGCCTCGAACAGCGTCAGCGAGGAGCGCAGCTTGATCGCGTCGATCCCGCCCATCACCTGCTCGGCCGTGACGTCCGGCGGCAGGGCGGCCAGATCGCCGATGCAGGATCGCAGCCGCTCCGCGAGCACCGGATGATCGAGATAGGCGCGTGCCTCGTCGATCGAACCGATCGCGTAGCGCCGCGCCATCGCCGACTGGCCCAGCCCCGCGATCTGCGGAAAGACGAACCATATCCAGTGCCCGGTCTTGCGGCCGGCGCGGAGTTCGGCGCGGGCCGCATCGACGACGCCGCGCTGCGCATCGAGGAAGCGCCCCAGATCATGGCGGTCAGCCGCCATGCGGCGCGGCGCGGCCGGCGCGCCCCTTGGGTCCGTCGACGATCGTCGGGCGGACCGGATCGGGATCGGCCTGCGACCAGCCGCCGCCCAGCGCCAGATAGAGCGAGGCGACATCCTGACGCAGCCGCACGTCGCTCTGGGCGAGGCTGTTCTGGGTCTGGAGCAGCTGGTTCTGCCCGTCGAGCACCGGCTGGAGGTCCTGCAGTCCGACCTGGAACTGCGCCTGCACCGTCGCCAGCGACCGCTTCGCGTTCGCCACGCCGCCCTGCAGCTCGAGGTTCGAGCGCCGCTCCCCCTCGTAGCGGACCAGGGCGTCCTCTACATCGCGCAACGCACCGATCACCGCCTGCCGCCAAGCGATATAAGCCTGCTCGCGCTGCTCCTTGCTGGCGTTCACCTGCGCGCGTCGGCGGCCGAAATCGACGATCGGGAAGCTCGCCATGCCCTGCGCGGTGAGCTGGAGCGTCTTGCCGAGGAAGAAGCTGCCGAGCCAGGCCGCGGCGAACTGCGGCATCGCGGTGAGCGAAAGCTGGGGATAGAGCTGTGCCACCTGCACGCCGATATCGGCGGTCGCCGCGGCGAGCTGGCGCTCGGCGGCCTGGACGTCGGGCCGGCGGCGGATCAGATCGACCGGCAGGCCGG
>CAZZZX010000376.1:0-3812 GCA_964658585.1 uncultured Novosphingobium sp. | reverse complement strand
CGCTGGCGCAGGCGAGCGGTGCCGAGACGATCGGCGTCACGCTCCAGCTCTACGATCACGGCGCCGCGGCCGGGCGCGCGGGGAGCTGCTGTGCGGGCCGCGACATCCGCGATGCGCGCGCGGTGTGCGACCGGCTCGGCATCGCGCATTACGTCTTCGATTATGAAAGCGCGTTCCGGGCGAGCGTGATCGAGCGCTTCGCCGACGATTACGTCGCCGGGCGCACCCCGATCCCGTGCGTGCGCTGCAACCAGGGGGTCAAGTTCACCGACCTGCTGCGCCTCGCGCGCGATCTCGACGCGGACTGCCTCGCCACCGGCCATTATGTCCGCCGGGTCGAGGGGGCGGCGGGCGCCGAGCTTCATCGCGGCACCGATCCGGCGCGCGACCAGAGCTATTTCCTGTTCGCGACGACGCAGGACCAGCTCGACTTTCTGCGCTTCCCGCTGGGCGGCCTGCCCAAGGCGCGGGTGCGCGCGATCGCCGCGGACCTCGGCCTCGGCGTCGCCGCCAAGCCCGACAGCCAGGACATCTGCTTCGTGCCCGACGGCGATTATGCCGGCCTCGTCCGGACGCTCCGGCCGGAGGCGGCGGCGGGCGGCGAGATCGTCGATCTGGCGGGGCGCGTGCTCGGCCGGCATCGCGGCATCGTCAACTTCACCGTCGGCCAGCGCCGCGGGCTCGAGATCGGCGGCGCGCCCGAGCCGCTCTACGTGGTGCGCGTCGAGGCCGAGACGGCGCGCGTCGTGGTCGGGCCGCGGCGTGCGCTGGCGGTACGGGCGGCGCGATTGTCCGACATCAACGGGCTCGGGCCGCTCGACGGGCCGCTCACCGCCAAGGTCCGCTCGATGGCGCGGCCGGTGCCGGCGCGGCTCGACGGTGACCGGCTGTGCTTCGCCGCGCCCGAATACGGTGTCTCGCCGGGGCAGGCGGCGGTGCTCTATGCGGGCGACCGCGTGCTCGGCGGCGGCTGGATCGAGGCGACCGAAGCCGCGGTGGCGGTGGCGGCGTAGAAAATGCCCCTCCTTTCGAGGGGGAGGCATCCTACAACTGGAAACTCCCCTCGATCACGGTCACGCACCGGCCGCCGAGTATCACCCGGTCGCCGTCCAGCCGACACTCCAGCCGCCCGCCGCGCGCCGACGCCTGATAGGCCGTGAAGCCGTCGCGGCCGAGCGTCTGCGCCCAATAGGGCACCACGACCGCGTGCGCGGAGCCGGTCACCGGATCCTCGTCGATGCCGGCACCGGGGGCGAAGGCGCGGCTGACGATATCGGTCGCCTCACCGCGCGCGGTGACGATGGTCAGCACGTCGCCCTCCGCGGCAAGCGCGCGGAAGTCGGGCGCGACCGCGCGCACCGCCGCCTCGTCCGCGAGCACCACCACGCCGTAGCGATGCGGATGCCACAAGGTCTCGACGACATCGCCGACGCCGAGCGCGGCGACGATCGCGGGCAGCGGCTTCGGCGCGGGGCGCCGGGCCGGCAGCGACAGCGCGTAACCGCCGCCCGGCGCGCGCGACACGTTGAGCAGGCCGGCGTTGCGCGTGCGGAACGTCACGTCGAGCCGCCGCGGATCGGCGACGAGCAGCACATGCCCGCTCGCCAGCGTGGCATGGCCGCACAGCACCACCTCGGTGGTCGGCGTGAACCAGCGCAGCTCGCGCGTCACCTCGGCCTCCCTGGTCGGCACCAGAAAGGCGGTCTCGGCGAGGTTGTTCTCGGCGGCGATCTTCTGGAGCAGTTCGTCGGCGGGCCAGCTCTCGAGCGGGATCACCGCGGCGGGATTGCCGGTGAAGGGCCGGTCCGCGAAGGCATCGACCTGGAAGAAGGGCAGCTTCACATCTCTCTCCGTTCGGCGATCTCGGCGGGCAGGACATGTTCCTCGTCGACATGACCGACGGGATCGGGGTGGATCAGCACTTCGCACTGCGGGAAGCGTCCGCGCAACTCGGTCTCGATCGCCTCCATCACCGCGTGCGCGGCGGCGATCGTCGTGGCGGGCGGGAAGCTCATATGGAATTGCGCGAAATCGATCGCGCCGCTGGTCCGCGTGCGCAGATCGTGCAGATCGCGCGCGCCCGGAATCGTCGCGCAGGCATCGAGCAGGGCGCGGCGCTTGGGTTCGGGCCATTCGCGGTCCATCAGCTCGTCGACCGCCTGGCGCGCGCTGCCCCACGCCCCCCATGACAGCCACGCCGCGATCAGGATCGCGAAGACGCCGTCCGCGCCGCGCAGCCCGGCGACGCTGTCGAGCAGCAGTGCTACGACCACCGCGACGTTGAGCGCGAGATCGGACTGGTAGTGGACATGGTCGGCGCGGATCGCGACCGAGCGGGTCGCGGCGATCACGCGGCGCTGATAGACCAGCAGCACGCCGGTCGCCGCGCCCGCGATCAGCGACACGACGATGCCCGTCCCGGCGGCGACGGCGTGCTGTCCTGCCGCCAGCGACCGCGCCGAATGCCAGGCGATCGCCACCGCCGACACCGCGATCAGCGCGACCTGGACCAGCGCGACGAGCGATTCGGCCTTGCCGTGGCCGAAGCGGTGGTTCTCGTCGGCGCGCAGCCCCGCGATCTGCACGCCCCACAAGGTGACGAGGCTGGCGACGAGGTCGAGCGCGGTGTCGGCGAGGCTGCCGAGCATCGCCACCGATCCGCTCGCCGCCGCGCCCCAGCCCTTGAGCCCGAGCAGGCCGAACGCGAGCGCCGAACTGGCGATCGCGGCGCGGCGGGCGAGATGGGGGGGCGCGGCGTCGTTCAAGGGTAGAGCAGGCCCTCGTCCCAGCCCCCGTCGCCGCGGGTGCGAAACACGCGTCGCTCGTGCAGCCGATGCGCGCGATCCTGCCAGAACTCGAACGCGGCGGGGAGGACGCGGTATCCGCCCCAATCGGCCGGGCGCGGCACGTCGCGGCCGTCGTAGCGCGCCTCCTCTTCGGCATAGCGCCGTTCGAAGGTCGCACGCGAATCGAGCGGGCGCGACTGGTCGGAGGCGACCGCGCCGAGCTGCGAGGCGCGGCTGCGGCTGGCGAAATAGGCGTCGCTCTCGGCGTCGCTCACCCGCTCGATCCGCCCCTCGATGCGGACCTGGCGGCGCAGCGACTTCCAGTGGAACAGCAGCGCCGCGCTCGGATTCTCGGCGAGCTGATCGGCCTTGCGGCTCGCGAGGTTGGTGTAGAACACGAAGCCATGGTCGTGCCCCTTGAGCAGCACCATGCGCGCCGCGGGATTTCCCGCGGCATCCGCGGTCGCGAGGCACATCGCGTTGGGATCGTTGGGCTCGCCCGCTTCGGCCTCGGCGAACCAGGAGTCGAACAGCGCGTGGGGATCTTCGGTCATGGCGGCGCCATAACGCCGACCGCCCCCTTGCGCGAGCGCCGTCTCGCACGCACATGCGTGTGGCATATCGGCAACAGTCTTGCCGAACGGACTAAGCTACAGGAAGCGGATGGCGGACCCCTACCAGACCCTCGGCGTGGCGCGCGATGCGGACGAGAAGGCGATCAAATCGGCCTATCGCAAGCTCGCCAAGCAGCTCCACCCCGATCGCAACACCGACAATCCCAAGGCCGCCGAGCGCTTCTCGGCGGTGACCGGCGCCTATGACCTGCTCTCCGACAAGGACAAGCGCGCACGCTTCGACCGCGGCGAGATCGACGGCGACGGCAATCCGCGCGCGCCGTTCGGCTATGGCGGCGGTGCACCGGGCGGCGGCAATCCCTTCGCCGGCGGCGGTGCGCGTTTCCGCCCCGGCATGGGGCCGGGCGGCGTCCAGCTCAGCTACGAGGCGACTATTACCATCGTACGCTGG
>CAZZZX010000375.1:0-3822 GCA_964658585.1 uncultured Novosphingobium sp. | reverse complement strand
GCAAGATGCGCAAGAACCGCATCCGCGTGCTGGTCGGCGACGAGGTGCTCGTCGAACTGACCCCATACGACCTCACCAAGGGTCGCATCACCTACCGATTCAAGTGATCGCGCGCCGGCGCGCGGACGCGAGCTAGGCACCGTGCCGAGGCTGGTGCTCGCCTCCGCCTCGCCGCGCCGGATCGACCTGCTCGCGCGGATCGGGGTGGTGGCGGACGCGGTCGATCCCGCCGATCTCGACGAGACGCCGCTGGCCGCCGAGCCGCCGCTGCCCCATGCCTGCCGTCTCGCCGCCGCCAAGGCCGCCGCAGTCGCGCCGCGTCATCCCGGCGCGCTGGTGCTCGCCTGCGACACGGTGGTCGCGGTCGGCCGCCGCATCCTGCCCAAGCCCGCCGACGAGGCGACCGCGCGGGCGTGCCTGGCGCTGCTCTCGGGCCGCCGCCACCGCGTCCACTCGGCGGTGACGCTGATCGGCGCGGACGGCCGCGCGCGCCATCGCGACGCGACCACCATCGTCGCGTTCAAGCGGCTCTCGCCCGCCGAGATCGACGGCTACATCGCCCGCGGCGAATGGCGCGGCAAGGCGGGCGGCTATGCGATCCAGGGCGCGGCCGAGGGCTTCGTCCGGTTCCTGTCGGGCAGTCATTCCGCGGTGATCGGGCTGCCCTTGTTCGAGACGCGCGCGCTGCTGGTCTCGGCGGGGTATCCGCTTGGCTGAGTGGCTGCTCGACGAAGGCGTCGGCGAGCATCGCGCCGCGCTCGTCGAGCATGGCGCGATCGTCGCGGCGGCGATCGACCGGCTCGATGCGCGGCTGCGCGTCGGTGCGGTGGTCTCAGCGACGCTGGGCGAGCGGGTCGGCACCGGCGCATGGCTCGCGACCGCGCATGGCGACGCGATCCTCGAGACGGTGCCCGCCGGGCTCTCGCAGGGGCGCGCGCTGATCGTCGAGATCGTCCGCGAGGCGCTGCCCGAGCCGGGTCGCCTCAAGCCGGCGCGTGCGCGGCCGAGGGATGCGGATGCGCGCGACCCGCCGTCGCTGGCGGAGCGGCTTTCCGGCGCGCCGGTGCGTCGCGTCGCGCCTTGCGGCCCCGACGAACTCGAGGCGGCGGGGTGGAGCGAACTGATCGAGCAGGCGATGTCCGGCGAGATCGGTTTCGCAGGCGGTGCGCTGCGCCTCTCGCCGACCCCCGCCATGACCCTGTTCGATGTCGACGGCACGCTTCCCCCGGCCGCGCTCGCCGTCGCGGGTGCGGGGGCTGCGGTGCGCGCGATCCGGCGGCTGGCGATCGGCGGCTCGATCGGCATCGACCTGCCCACCCTGCCCAAAGCGGATCGTGCCGCCGCCGCCGCCGCGATCGACGCGGTACTGCCGCAGCCGTTCGAGCGCACCGCGGTCAACGGCTTCGGCTTCGTCCAGATCGTTCGTCCGCGCCCGCGCGCCTCGATCCCCGAGCTCGTCCGCGCCGACCCAGCGCTCGCCGCCGCGCTCGACCTGCTGCGCCGCGCCGCGCGCGAGACCGGCGCGCGCCGGCTGGTCGCGCCGCCCGCGGTGATCGCGCCGATCGAGGCGCGGCCCGAGTGGATCGCCGCGCTGTCGGCGCGGATCGGCGGCGCGGTCGGGTTGCGGGCCGATCCCGCGGCGACCATATCCTCGGGTCATGCCGAACCGCTCTGATCGCCGTCGCGCCGATGCCTGCCCGGTCTGCGGCCGCCCCGCGATCGCCGCGCAGACCCCCTTCTGCTCGCAGGGCTGCCGCGACCGCGACCTGCTGCAATGGCTCGGCGAAGGCTATCGCCTGCCCGGCCGCACCGCGGCCGACGACCCCGAAGAATGACTTTACAGGCGGCTCGGACGGCCTCTATAGGCCGCCCTCGCCCGTCTCGACGCGCACGCCTAGGTAGCTCAGTTGGTAGAGCATGCGACTGAAAATCGCAGTGTCGGCGGTTCGATCCCGTCCCTGGGCACCATTCCTTCGAGCTAGTCCGCCGCCGAATCCTGGTGCGCGCAATGGACGTCGCCCGATCCGTTGCGGCTGACGGTGCAGCGTGCCGGGCCGACGATCGAGACGTCGCCCGAGCCGGCGAGCTTGACCGCGGCGGTGCCGCTCGCACCGAGCGCGAGATTGCCCGAGCCGGCCAGCGTCACCGTCGCGTCGCCCGTGGCGAGCGTGGCGCCGTGCAGATCGCCCGATCCGGTGACGAGCGCGGTCGCGCTGCGGGTGCGTCCCGCCACGGTCAGGTCGCCCGAGCCGGTCAGCGCGATACTGGTCTGCGCCGCCTGCAGGTCGGCGACGCTGAGATCGCCCGAGCCCGACAGCCTGAGATCGACCGCGTCGCCGCGCATCCGGTCGATCGCCACCGAGCCCGATCCGCCCAGCGTCGCGCCATCGAGTGCGCGCGTGCCGACATCGACCACCATCTTCTCAGTCGAGACGTGGAAATCCCAGCCCGCGGTGCGATCGGGGTGAATGACCAGCGTGTCGCCATGCTGCTCGACCACCAGCCGGTCGAGCGCCGATTGCGGGCCGGTGGCGTGGACGCCCGCGGGCTGGCCGACATGGACGCGCACGTCGAACGGCCCCTCGACGCGGATCGTGCGGAAGTCGGTCACCTGCCAGCTGTGCGTGGCGGCGCCCGCCATGCCCGAACAGGCGGCGAGCAGCAGCGCGGGCAGCGCCGCGGAGAGGGGCGGGCGGTTGGTCATGCGATCACTCCGGTCGGGATGGGATAGGTCAGTCGCCGCAGCCGACATGGCCGAGGCCGCTGCGATGGATGGTGCAGACCGGATGGCCCGCGACGTCGATGGAGCCGATGCCCGACAGCGTCGCATCGACCGGCCCGTCGACGCGCGCGGCGATGCTGCCGATGCCCGAGGCGACGAGCACCCCGCCGCGCGCGGTCAGCCCGCCCGCATCGATCGAGCCGACGCCCGATTTGCGCGCATCGATCCAGTCGGTGGTGCCCGAGACGGTGATCGCGCCGGTACCGTGCAGCGCCAGCACGGTGCGTGCGGCGCGGATCGATGCGATGGTGATCGCGCCCGTACCCTCGATCGCGGCGACCACGGTTGCACCCTCGGCGCGGTCGAGCGTCAGCTTGCCCGCGCCCCTGATGCCGACGCCGCTGGCGTGCGGCAGCGTGACGGCGATGGCGAGATCTCCGTTGCCGACATGCGGCGCGGGCTTGCGCCAGGCCAGGAACAGCGTGCCGTCGCGCACCACGGGCGCGAGCCGATCGACGAGATCGGGGGTGCCCGCGGCCCGGACCGAGAAGCGGCGGCCGGTGGTGATCGTCACCGCGGCGGCGGCATCGAGCTGGACCTTCTCGAAACCGGACAGGGCGAAGTCGCGCGTCTCGGCGGCGGCGGGCGCCGCCGCCAGCAGCGCAAACCCCGCCCACAGACCGATCGCCCCGCGTCGCATCGTCGTCTCCCTGCTGTGTTGCCAGTATAAGACGGTGATGCGGTGCGAGGCAAGCGCGATGGCACGCAACGCCCGCCCCGCCGGGAAGCGCGCAAAAAAAGGGCGGCCGAAGCCGCCCTTTCCGTCCGTCCCGAAGGCCGGCGCTACTTGTTGTGGATCGCCGCCGATTCGCGGAGGATGTCGAGGATCTTCTCCTGCGCGGCGGGCTCGTCGGTCTCCTCCATCGCGGCGAGTTCGCGCGCGAGGCGGCTGGTCGCACCCTCGAAGATCTGGCGCTCCGAATAGCTCTGCTCGGGCTGGTCGTCGGCACGGAACAGGTCGCGGGTCACTTCGGCGATCGACGTCAGGTCGCCCGAGTTGATCTTCGCTTCATATTCCTGCGCGCGGCGCGACCACATGG
>CAZZZX010000374.1:0-3825 GCA_964658585.1 uncultured Novosphingobium sp. | reverse complement strand
ATCCGCCGCCGCGACGAACTTGCCGTCGCCGGCGGTCCCCGCGACGCGCGCGCCCATCGGCAGGCGTGCGACGACGGAGCTCTTGATGTCTGGCAACGCGAAGACCAGCGCCGCCGCGGTGACGACGACGTGACTGACGCTGACGGGCGCGCCCAGCGAGTCGCATCGCACATACCCGACATAGCCATCGTGACGGCTATAGCCCCAGCCCCAGTCGCCGCTCGCGTCGATCAGCGCGAAGTCTTCGCCGAGTACCAGCTCGGATACCGCGACCGCATCGTCGGCCGGCGCGGCGCGCATCGTCGTTCGTACCGCGGAACAGCCTCGCATGACCGATTGCGCGTAATGCGGCGCGAAGACCTGCGCGGCGAGCGCCACGTCTGCGACATCCCGCCGCACCGCCGTTACGCGCCGGTCGAACGGGGGCGTCGGCCCGGTCAGGCAGAAACGGTCAGCCCTGCTCGGAGCGGACGAGCTGGGGGCGGCGTTTTTCCTTCCCAGCAATGAGGCGCCTGAACCCTTCAAGGAACTCCGCTCCCACCGTGGTGCGCGTGACGAAAATATTCCGCCGATCGCGCTCGTCGCGTTCGCGGCGCAGATAGCCGAGACGACCGAGCGTATTCAAGGCGCGCGTCACCACCGGTTTCGAGACGCCGAGGATGCCGGCCAGTCCACGCACCGTATGCGGCCCGTCGGACCGATAGACGAGGAGCAGCAATGCCATCTGGCGATTGGTGAGATCCGGTTGTCCGGAGCGGACATAGGCGACGAGCGCTTCCATCCAACTGATGAGTGTATCTGTTCGCACGATACGATCCCGATGCGGCGACCCGGAGGTGCCTTGGCGATATGTCGAGAACCCCCGACAGCCAGGATCGTTTCAACGCCGTCGCAAGATGTTAATCATCGCGACACGCGGACTACGCGATCTATGCGGCAGGCTCATGATCTGGATTGTCCGTTTCGTTGCCGTAACGTCTGCACAACATGGCCCAGGTCGCGCGCAGTCCGAGTGCGTCGCCGCCCTTTGGCCGCCCCGGCTTCGCCGATGCCACCCACGCCCAGGTATCGAGATGCGCCCAGGCGACGCCCTCGGGCACGAAGCGTTCGAGGAACAGCGCCGCGGTGATCGCACCGGCCTGGCCGCCCTCGGGCGAATTGTTGAGATCGGCGACGTCGGACTTGAGCATATCGCGATAGCCCGGCCACAATGGGAGCCGCCACAGCGGATCGGCGACCGCCTCGCCCGCGGCGAGCAGATCGGCGGCCAGCGCCTCGTCATTCGCAAACAGCGCGGGCAGATCGGGGCCGAGCGCGGTCCGCGCCGCGCCGGTGAGCGTCGCGAAGTCGAGGATCAGCGCGGGCACGCGTCCGTCCTCGCCCTCGCCCGCGCGGACCAGGGCATCGGCGAGCACCAGCCGGCCCTCGGCATCGGTATTGGCGATCTCCACCGACAGGCCCTTGCGCGAGCGCAGCACGTCGCCGGGTCGCATCGCGTCGCCCGCGATCGCGTTCTCGACCGCGGGGACGAGCAGGTGCAGATGGACGGGCAGGCGCATCGTCATGATAAGATCGGCGAGCGCGATGGCATGGGCGGCGCCACCCATGTCCTTCTTCATGATCCGCATCCCCGCCGAGGTCTTGATGTCGAGTCCGCCCGAATCGAAGCACACGCCCTTGCCGACCACCGCGATCGGCGGGTGCGTGGGATCGCCCCATGCGAGCTCGATCAGCCGCGCACCGCGCGTCGCCACCGCCGCGCGACCGACCGCGGCGATCATCGGATAGCCCTGCTCGAGCGTATCGCCCCGCGTCGCCTTGGTGCTCGCGCCGTGGCGGTTGGCGATCTCCTCGACCGCGGCCTGGAGTTCGGCGGGGCCGAGATCGTTGGCGGGCGTATCGACCAGGTCGCGGACCATCGCGGTGGCGCGGGCGAGCGCGACGACCTCGTCGATCCGCGCCGGATCGGCGGTGAGCAGGCGGCGCGGACGCGGCGGCTCCGGCTCGGCACGATAGCGATCGAAGCGGTGCTGCGCGAGCAGCCAGCCGAGCGCCGCGGTGGCGGGCAACGGCTCGGACAGGCGATACGTCCCCTCGGGCAGCTTGACCGCGGCGGCGGCGAGATCGAACGGCTTGGGCGCTGGTGCGACACCGAGCAGCGCCGACCAGTCGTCCGCCTTGAGCCCGGGAACCAGCGCAAACTCGCCGGGCTTGGCCTTGAAGCTGGCCGCCGCGACGACCGCACGCACCCGCTCCGGCTGGCTGGTGAGCCAATCGTCGAGCCCGTCGGCATGGACGAGCTGGACGACATGCGCGGGCTGGCCGCGATCGGGGAGGATGAGCGCTGCGAAATCGGTCATAAGCCGCTGGTAACGCGCGACGAGGCGTTCGTCATCCGCGCTATGCCGCCGCGAAGCGACGAACCTGACGTGATCGAGATCGCTTCGGCCGACGCCTAACTCGTGGCGGGCTTCGCATCGTAATAGAGCGGACCCAGCGCATCGATGACCGAGACCGCCTCGAGCGCGCGCTGCGGCTCGACGCCAACGGCGACCGGGCGAATCGTGAGTTCGGTCTTGAAGCCGGTCGGCGTGCTGCCGATCTCCGCTCCGTAGCGGGTCGTCACCAGCCGGCGCGCATAGTCGTTCCGCTTGACGATCACGAATCCGGGCTTGCCCGCGGCGCGCGCCACCTCGGCGGCGCGGAGCAGCGTCATCTCCTGCACCAGCGCCTCCGACGGCGTATTGCCGAGGAACTCGACCGTTACGGTGCCGTCCGGATTGTCGGTGGAGCGGAAGCCGTCGGTGCGCTTGATCCCGCCGAGCAGGCTCGTCCCCATCGACAGCGCGCCACCGACCAGCGCGCCCAGGATGTCGGGTCGAGCCCGCGAATAGTCCAGAACGGCGCGCGGCGTCTCCGGGGCGATCAGCGCAGCAGGGACGACATGCGCGAGCGCCTCGCGCCTGTCCTTGGCGGCATCCTGCTCGAACGGGGCGACATCGGGAACCAGGCCGGCATTCGCGGCCGGCATCGCCCGCCTGAGGGCGTTGAGCAACTCGACGGTGGCGGCGTCGCGCGGCATCGGTGCCGCGACCAGAGCCGCGATGGCGTCCGCCGGGCGCTTCTCCGCGACCGCGATGCGCGCGTCGATCTGCCGCGCGCGCGCATCGACGAATTTGTCGAGCGCATCGGACACGTTCGCGGCGACTGTCGCGACCGGCGCCGGCGCCGGTTTCGCATCCGGCATCGGACGGAGCGCGGCCAGATGAGCCCGGACGTCGTCGAGATCGCGACGTGCGCCGACGGTATCGCTGGTCGCGGCACGCGCATAGGCGGTGTGCAGCGAGATCACCGTCGCGGACAGCATTTTCTGCCCGGACGCGTCCCGCGTAATCAGCGCCAACGGTGTCAGTCGCTCGGTCGGCCACTCGACCCCGACGCTCGGGCGCAGCGCCACGACGCTTGCGAAATTGCCGATCTCGGCCTCCTTCGCGAGCGCGGTCCGGGAGGCGTCCGGGTCCAGCCTGGCGACCGCCAGCCATGGCGACGGCGCGGTATCGCCGCTTGGGCGCGCGACCTGGAGGATGTTCGCCGCGACCTGCTGGACCTGGAGCGAATAGGGCCGGGCCGCAGCCGCGGCGCGCGCGAGCGGCGTGGCGGCCGCCATGTCGCCGGTCTCGGCCCGAGCGAGCGCGCGCAACAGCATGATCGACACGCCCATGCTGCGGCGAAGGAACGGATCCTTCGCGATCTCGGGTGCGGCCGCCTCGGCGAGGTCGAGGTCCTGCAGCGCTTCGGCCGGCTCGTTCGCGCGCAGCCGCGCCG
>CAZZZX010000373.1:0-3828 GCA_964658585.1 uncultured Novosphingobium sp. | reverse complement strand
ATCGGGCAAGGCGCGACAGGTCAACGCCCGGTTCGCCGCGATGGCCAGCCATTACCTGTTCGAGCCCGACTTTTGTAACCCAGCTTCAGGTTGGGAGAAGGGGCAGGTCGAGAAAAACGTCCAGGATGCGCGTCGCCGGTTGTGGCAGCCGCTGCCAAGCTTCCCGGACCTGGACACGCTCAACGCCTGGCTCGAGCAGCGCTGCATCGCGCAGTGGGCCGAGATCCAGCACAGCGTTCTGCCCGGCACGGTCGCCGACGTGCACGCTCATGAGGTGGCCAGTCTGATGCCGCTGGGCCGTCCCTTCGACGGCTTCGTCGAGCACACCAAGAGGGTATCGCCGACCTGTCTCATCCATTTCGAGCGCAACCGCTATAGTGTGCCGGCTTCCTTCGCCAACCGCCCGGTCAGCGTGCGGATCTACCCGGAGCGGATTGTCATCGCCGCCGAGGGGCAGATCCTGTGCGAGCATGCCCGGATCGTCGATCGGTCGCATCATCCGGGAAGGACCGTCTATGATTGGCGGCACTATCTGGCGGTGATCCAGCGCAAGCCGGGAGCCCTGCGCAACGGAGCGCCGTTCGCCGAGATGCCCGATGGCTTCCGCCGCCTGCAAGGCTATCTGCTCAAGCGTGCCGGCGGCGACCGCGAGATGGTCGAGATCCTCTCGCTCGTCCTGCAGCACGACGAGCAGGCGGTGCTCTGCGCTGTCGAGCTGGCGCTGGACGCGGGTGTCCCCACCAAGACCCACATCCTCAACATCCTGCACCGACTGGTCGACGGCAAGACGGAGACGATCGCGAAGATCGATGCTCCACAGGCGCTCGCCCTGCGTCGCGAGCCCGAGCCCAACGTCGGACGCTACGATGCGCTGCGCGCGAAGGATCTGCGACATGCGTCATGATCCAGCCAGCGCCGCCGTCGTGGTCATGCTGCGCGGCCTCAAGATGTACGGCATGGCGCACGCCGTCGGCGATCTCATCGAGCAGGGGGCGCCGGCCTTCGACACGGCCGTTCCGATCCTTTCCCAACTGCTCAAGGCCGAGGTCGCCGAGCGCGAGGTCAGGTCGATCGGATACCAGATCAAAGCTGCCCGCTTCCCGGCGTACAAGGATCTGGCCGGCTTCGACTTTGCGTCCAGCGAGATCAACGAAGCCATGGTACGCCAGCTGCACGGTGGCGAGTTCATGGCCGGCGCCGACAACGTCGTGCTGATCGGCGGACCCGGCACCGGCAAGACGCATATCGCCACGGCGCTGGGCGTGCAGGCGGTCGAGCACCATCGCAAGAAGGTGCGGTTCTTCTCCACAGTCGATCTGGTCAATGCGCTCGAGCAGGAAAAGACTGTAAACAAGGCCGGCCAGCTCGCCGAGCGGCTGCTGCGGCTCGACCTCGTGATCCTCGACGAGCTCGGCTATCTGCCCTTCAGCCCGTCAGGCGGCGCCTTGCTGTTCCACCTGCTGAGCAAACTCTACGAGCGCACCAGCATCGTCATCACTACCAACCTCAGCTTCAGCGAGTGGGCCGGGGTATTCGGCGATGACAAGATGACCACAGCGCTGCTCGATCGCCTTACCCACCACTGCCACATCCTCGAGACCGGCAACGACAGCTTCCGCTTCAGGGCTAGCGCCGCCACCGGCAAACCCAGAAAGGAGAAGATCCGTGACTTGACCAACGCATCATCAAGCGTGGCATAAGCCGTACGACCGGGTCACCTCTCGACGGAAACCCCGGGTCAACTCTCAGCGGAAATCAACAATTATAGATCAGCTGACCGGCCAAGGCGCGCCTTGAGCGTGTTTCTCCTCTCTTAGATGGGCTATTCTTGACACGAAAGCGCGGTCGGTCATTAGAAAAATACTGGCTGGTCCTGATGTCGCAGTATGTTCTGTCCACTGCCAGCGCGGTAGCGTGAAGATGTCGTTTTTCTTCCAGCTAAATTGACTACAGCCAACGCGGCTCGATCCTTCACCCTCAATGACAATGGCGATCGCAGTTGCTGTTGAGCGCGAAACCTGGGTCGGCATACCGACTTCGAAGCGCTCGGCATAGCAGTCGATTGTTGGCATAACCGGGCCACCGTCTGTTGGATTCACATATCGAACGCGACGCGATCCGTCCGCGGACGGCTCCATTGCACCAAGAGCATCGCTCACCGACTTCCAAGGGTAACGGAACAAGGGAGAATATGCATGATCATGCGAGACAACTTGACTTTCAGGAAGGATGCCACCGCCAAACAGCGCCCTATCCGCCTCCCTGAGCGCTAGCTCATTGTCATCAGGCCCTGGGCCGTGCTCGAAAAACACAGTCCCGATTGCCGTGCATAGCGGCGCATCCAGGCCGTCCAACCAGACCGCTTGTTCTTTCCCCGGGTGATAATGCTTGTGCCACGTCCACGAGGGTGTGAGTACGAGATCGCCAGGGAGCATCACGCACTCCTTGCCGTCTGTCGTCGTGACTGCACCATCGCCTGTTATGACAAGGCGGAGCGCCGAAAGAGTATGCCGGTGAGAGTGGGCCTTTTCGCCAGGCTCGAGAATTTGCAATGCAGCCGACAAGGTCGGCGTCGTGAAGGTTGTGCCGGTCAGGGACGGATGGCTCAGCATAAGAGCGCGACGCTCAGCATGCGCCATGTCAACTTCGGCCGCGGCACGCGAAATAAGCGGTTCCATGTCAGCCCAGGGCCAGTGCATCGGTTCAAGGAACCGAGGTTGTGACGTATTGAGACCCTTATACAGGTCCCATAGCGGCTTAACATGCATGCGCGCCATAGCCGCAAGAAGGTCCGGGTTCGTCGGCGCGAGCGCCGCGATAGCTACTTTCTCTGACACAACGTTAGCCTCTCTTAGATGCACGCATATAAGCAGTACGCCAATCATTAGTCAACGCATTGAGCGGCTCACCGGAGTTTCGCTTTTTGTTAAGGATTTGCGGCGTCTCGCCAAGCCCGGTCCAATTCGTCCCTTCCGGCGGCGCCGAACTTGCGCATATTGCGCTGTGTCGGATGGTTGGAGAACTGTCCTATAGAGGAGTCAAAACTCGCGCGCTGGCGGCACCGCGATAACCAGTCCAAAACACGAGGATAAGGCGCCAAGAACGATTGCAGTGACAAGCTTTCAAGCGTGCGAAGAAAGGAATAAGACCGGAATCCGCGAGGCTGAAGGCGTCTGAAACCAACCAGTCGCTAGAGCCTAAGGCTGTTTCCATGTCGTCTAGCAAGGTACGGAGGCGTCGAAATGCGACTTGCAGAGCGTTTGCGTTGATGCCATCCGCCGTGAGCTCTTGGAACTTCTCTCGCTTGGAGCGATCGATGATCTGATTGGTCCAAGCCTCCTGGTCCTGAAGAGTTCGCGACAGCTGAAGCGGACGAAATACATTATCGTCGTGATCGAATTTATCGCATCATGGATTTCGTCTTCCCGCTTCGTCCAGAGACGTAGCTTGGCTCGATCGAATGCCCCGATCGGGCGCAGGGGATAATCGGAGAAAGCGTCATCGAGATGTTCAGAGATCACTGTCGACTCGATTACCACTCCGTCGTTGTGAACGAGCGTTGGCACGACGCCATTAGGGTTCAAAGCCAGGTAATCAGGGTTGCGCTGCTCCCCCTTCCTATGTCGATTATACGACTATCCCATCGAGTTCTTTTTCAGCAAGCACTATACGCACTTTAGCCCCACATACTGCAGTGGGATGATGATAAAGCGTTAGCATCGGAATAGTCTCTGTGTCCGGCAGCTCGCTGCTAGTCTAGGGTGGCAGTAGATTTTACCGCTGACGGTCCCGCGGGAACGCAATCCTCTGATCTCGCGAGGCAATCCG
>CAZZZX010000372.1:0-3832 GCA_964658585.1 uncultured Novosphingobium sp. | reverse complement strand
CCGATCGCCAGCTCGCGCCATCGCGGCCTCGCGCGGGCGGTCCGTCGCGCGGGCTATCGCGCGATCTTCGCGTGGACCAGCGGCGTACTGACGCTGAGCGCCGAGGAATCGGCCGAGATGGAGCTCGCCTTCCCCGCATTCCGCGGCCTGTTCCGCGCCATCGCCAATCCTTACGTGACCCCGGCGATGCTCGCCCCCGCGCCGCCGCGCGGCGACGGCGCGCCGACGATCGTGTCGCTCGCCCGGCTCGATCCGCAGAAGCGGCTCGAACGGCTGATCGCGGCCTTCGCGCAACTCACCCGCCGCGACGCGCGGCTGCTGATCCTTGGCGAGGGGCCGGAGCGGCCGGTGCTCGAGGGGCTGGTCGCGCATCTCGGGCTGCGCGCGCGGGTGTCGATGCCCGGCCATGTCGCCGATGTCGTGCCCGCGCTCCACGCCGCCGATCTGTTCGTCCTGACCTCGGATTACGAGGGGCTGCCCGCCGCCGTGCTGGAGGCGATGGCGGCGGATTGTCCGGTGCTCTCGACCCCCTGCTTCCCGAGCGCGCGCGCGCTGCTGACCGCGGCGCCGGGGTGCGCGGTGATCGAAAGCACCGAGCCCGAGGCGCTCGCCGCGCAGATCGACGCCTGCCTCGCCCGGCCCCGGCCCGGGTCGCTGCATCTGGTCGCCGAGCGCTATTCGATCGCCGCCGGCGTCGCCAGCCATGCCGAGGCGATGCTGCCCGACCATGATCGCCGACGCTGAGCCGGCGCCGGTGCCGACCGGCCGAATCCCGGCGCGGAGCGACCGGACGCTGCGCGTCTACACGCGGCGCGGAAACGGTCTATAGGACGGGCGTGAGCCAAGGGGTGCCGATGCGTCGTTCGCTGTTGTTGTCGCTGGCCGCAGTCGCCCTGCTGTCGGCCTGTCGTGCCGAGCGCGTCTGCACGCCCGCGACCGGCGCCGGAGCGGCGCCCGACTGGCAGGATGCGGTCTCCGACCCCGATCACATCAAGCTGCGCGCCACCCGCGATGCGATGATCGCCGGCGTGCAGGCGGCGCGCGGCGCGGGCTTCGGCGCCAGGATCGATGCCGCGGGCCGGCTGTTCGACGTCGACTATTCGCAGGACGGCGCCGCGCTCAAGCCCGGCCGCTACACCTGCCGTACCACGACGCTGGGCAGCAAGGCGACGGGCCGGCCCGCCTATGTCGAGGAGCCGGCGCGGCACTGCATGGTGGCGGCGGGCGAGACGCTTCAGCACTTCAGCGTGCTCGACGGCCCGCAGCGGCTCAACGGCAAGATCTATCCCGACACGCCGTCGCGCACGATCTTCCTCGGCACGATCCAGCTCGGCGACGAGGCGAGCGCGCTGCATTACAGCCGCGACGCGGATCGCGACACCGTCGGCGCGATCCAGCGGCTCGGGCCGGCGCGCTGGCGGATGGTGATCGCGCATCCCGCCTGGGAAGCGATCGTCGACGTGATGGAGATCACGCCCGCCTAGCGCGCGACCTCCGGCGTGGCGGGTCGGCCGGCGCCGCTCCGGGCGGTGATGGCGATCCTGTCGCCGCTCGCCCTGTGGTCCCCGCTCGCGGCGCTCGTGCCACGGCCGCCGCGTCCGCCTGCGCGCTGCCGGTCGCGGCCCTGGCAGGTGTCGCGGTTCTGACCGCCTTCACCTTTCCTTTGTCAATTTGAGCGACACCCTGTCGGGCCTTGAGTTAGGATGGCCGACCGGGGGCCCGCGTGATCCGACTGTTCAAACACTATGTCCCGCACGCCGTGCTGCTGCTCGGACTGGTCGATCTCGTCCTGCTGGGCTGTGCCGCCGAGATGAGCTGGGTGCTGCGCGCCTGGCAGATCGGCATGGCGATCCCGCCCGTCGTCGATCGGCTCGGCCCGATCCTGACCTTCACCGTCGCGGTCGAGACCGCGATGGTCGCGGTCGGCGTCTATGGCGTCGACGCGCTGCAGTCGGTGCGCTTCGCGTGCGTGCGGTTGATGGTCGCCGCCGCGCTCGGCATGATCATGGTCTCGGTGTTCTCGTTCATGTTCCCGGGTCTGACGCTGTGGCGTTCCAACGGGCTGTATGCCGCGCTGATCGCACCGACGCTGCTGACCCTGGCGCGGATCGTGCTCGGCTCCGCGCTGGGCTCGGAATCGTTCAAGCGCCGGGTGCTGGTGCTGGGCGCCGGCGCGCGCGCGGCGCGCATCAAGAAGCTCGCCGATGCGCCGGGCGCGCGCTTCATCGTGTGCGGCTTCGTCGGCATGAACGACGGCGCCGATGCGGTGCCGGGTGCGATCAACCGCAATGCGATCGAGAGCCTCGCCGATCATGTCGTCAATCTCAAGGCGAGCGAGGTGGTGCTCGCGCTGCAGGAGCGGCGCAACGCGCTTCCTCTGCAGGATCTGCTGCGGATCAAGACCGCGGGCGTTCACGTCAACGAGCTGTCGACCTTCCTCGAGCGCGAGACCGGCCGCATCGACCTCGCCACCGCCAGCCATAGCTGGCTGATCTTCTCGGATGGCTTCACCTCGGGCCGGATAGTCTCGACCATCGCCAAGCGGCTGTTCGACATCGCCGCCAGCTCGATGCTGATGATCGTCTCCGCGCCGGTGATCGCGATTACCGCGGTGCTGATCCGGCTGGAGAGCGCAGGCCCCGCCTTCTACCGCCAGACGCGCGTCGGCCTGTTCGGCAACGAGTTCGACGTCATCAAGCTGCGCTCGATGCGCCAGGACGCCGAGGTCGCGGGGCAGGCGGTGTGGGCGGCGGAGAACGATCCGCGCGTCACCCGCATCGGTCGGATCATCCGCAAGATCCGCGTCGACGAACTGCCCCAGGTGTGGGTGGTGCTGACCGGCAAGATGAGCTTCGTCGGCCCCCGCCCCGAGCGCCGCCAGTTCGTCAACGACCTCGAACAGCGCTTGCCCTTCTATGCCGAGCGGCACATGGTCAAGCCCGGCATCACCGGCTGGGCGCAGATCAACTATCCCTATGGCGCCAGCCTCGAGGATTCGCGCAACAAGCTCGAATACGACCTCTATTATGCCAAGAACTACACGCCGTTCCTCGATCTGCTGATCCTGCTGCAGACCTTCCGCGTGCTGCTATGGCCATCGGGCGCCCGATGAGCGCGAGCCCCCCTCCCGCTCGTCCAGAACGCAGCCGGGGCCGGGTCGGATGACCCGCATCCCGGCGCCGCTCGATGCGCGCGACCCTTCGACCGCGCTCGGCGCGAGCGCGCAGGACATGGACTGCCGGCCGGCACCGCGCACGGCCGAGCGCCGCCGCGACGCCGCGACGCTGCAGCCGTCGCGCGCGGCGGTCGTGCGGCTGCTGCTGGTCGGCGCGGCCGGCGTCTATGTCGCCGCGACGGTGGCGCTGCTCCTGCTGGTCGAGCGGCTCGGCGGGGCGACGGTGTGGCTGGCGCGCGGCGTGGTCGTGTTCGGCGCGAGCTTCGCGGCGATGACGCTGCTGCCGCCGGGGCGCGCGCGCTCGTGGCTGCGGCTGCAGGTCGCCAAGCACATGTTCAGCCATCGCTACGACTATCGCGTCGCCTGGCTGCAGCTGACCCGCGCGCTCGCACCGGATCCCGAGCGCCCGCTCGCCGAGCGGATCCCCGCGGCGCTCGGCGACTTCGTCGATGCGCCCGCCGCGCTGCTGCTCGTGCCCGGTGCCGACGGGGCGCTCGTGCCGACCGGCGCGACGTCGTGGCCGGGGGCGGCGGGGCCGGTCGATGCGGCGTTCGTGCGGCTGCTCGAACGCGCCCCGCGCATCCTCGATTGCGACGCGCTGCGCGCGCCCGTGCCGAGCCCCGCCGCCACCGACGAGGAGCGCGCGCTGGCGCCGGC
>CAZZZX010000371.1:0-3832 GCA_964658585.1 uncultured Novosphingobium sp. | reverse complement strand
CGGGCAGGCTGATCGCGAGCGCGATCAGGAAGGTGCGCTTCTTGCCGATCCGGCGGGAACACCAGAGCCACAGTGACGGCGCAAGGAGATACATCGCGGATTGCCAGAAGAAATAGCTGCCGAGCACGCCGTTGGGTACGGCCAGGATACGCTGGAAGAAGAACGGGAACACCGCCTGCACGCCGAGCGCCATCAATGTGATGAACTTGACGAGGATCAGGATGAAGAACGGCCTGTTGCCGGCCGCCGAACGAAGCTGTTCGGCGAAGCTGTAGTCGGTCTTGACGAAGGCGGCGGTCGGGGCGCGCGCGGTGCCGAGGAACGCCGCGAGCCCGGCCAGCACGACGATCGGCGCGAACACGAGCGCCATCCTGAGATAGCCGCCGCTGCCGCCGCCGAACCAGTCGAGCAGCTTGGGGCCAGCCGCGCTCGCGATGATGATCGCGAGGCCCACCGCATAGACGCGCCAGCGCATCAGCTCGCTCCGCTCGTGATAGCGGCGGGTCATCTCCCCGGGCATCGCCATGTAGGGCACGTTGAAGATGGTGTAGGCGGTCGCGTAGAAGATGAGGATCGCGCCCATATAGCCGAGGCGTGCGGTCTCTCCGGCGAAAGCCGGGGCACCGAAGATGGCGATCACCGCCACCGCGAGCAGGATCGCCCCGAGCAGAAGATAGGGTCGGCGCCGTCCCATCCGGCTGCGGGTGCGGTCGCTGATGACGCCCATCGCGATGTCCGCGAAGGCATCGTAGAATTTGGATATCGCGATGAGGCTGGCCGCGACGCCTGCCGCGAGCCCGTAATTGTCGGTGAGGAAGCGCAGCAGCAATGCGTTGGTGGCCGTCAGCACGGTCACCGGGCCAAGCGTGCCGATTCCCCAGGCGATCATCGTCATGCGATCGAGAGCCGGCATGGTCGACGCACCGGATAGAGGGTCAACGATGCGGGTCGCCATGCGACTGACTCCTCTTTTCTAATCCTGGACGTATCGCCGCGGGCGTAAGGGAGGCTAGCCGAACGCAGCCCGCCGCAAATACGGATGCGAGCGACCTCCGAATGTCGGTTGCCCATCTCGTAAGGCGCGCGTCGGCGCCCGGCAAGGCGCAGGCTGTGAAAGCGGATGGTGGAGGAGAAGTGCGCCGTGGGTTGGAAACAGTGTCTCGCAGCGATGGTGGCCTTCTTCCTGATGGCTTGCGGAGCCTCGCCCGCCCTCGCTCAGGATGGTGGATCCGTCCCTGCCGATCCTGCCAAGGCCTGTGCGGCCGTCAAGGCGACCGACTTCTCCAAGCTGCAGGATGCGCCGACCGGGATCATCAGTGCCCAGGTGATGCATTTCCAGCCCTGGAGCCCGAAATACGGACTGGATAAGATCGAAGTCTGCCAGGTCGAGGGCTTCGTCACGCCGACGATCGGCTTCAAGATCGTGTTGCCGACGCATGGCTGGAACGGGAAATATCTTCAGGGCGGTTGCGGCGGCGCGTGCGGCACCACCAAGCTGTTCTGGTGCGACGATCCGCTGCGCCGTGGCTATGCCTGCCTCGGCTCCGACATGGGCCATGTCGGCACGGTGGCGGACTGGCGCTTCGCCCAGAACGATCAACAGTTGCAGGGTGACTTCGGCTACCGCAGCACGCATGTCGCAGCGATCGCCGGCAAGGCGGTCGTCGCCGCCTATTACGGCAAGGCGCCGCGGCTCTCCTATTTCTGGGGTTGCTCGACGGGCGGACGGCAAGCGTATCACGAGGCCGAATTCTACCCGACCGACTTTGCCGGCATCGTCGGCGGGGCGCCGCCGATCAACGAGACGGGATCGGCGATCCAGCTCGCGTGGACGGTCAAGGCGGATCTGCGGGCCGACGGCAGCGAGATCCTCGGCATACCCGAAGCGGAACTGCTGCACCGCGCCGTCGTCGCGGCCTGCGACATGAACGACGGCGTCAGGGACGGCCTGATCGGCGATCCCCGCCGCTGCCGCTTCGATCCGGCGAGTCTCGCCTGCAAGGCTTCGGGCGTGACACGCGGCACGTGCCTTACCGCAGAGCAGGTGACGGCGGCGCGGAAATTCTATTCGGGACCGATGGACAGCAAGGGTCGCCCGATCGGTCACCAGGGCGGCGTCATGCCGGGGTCCGAGCTGTTCTGGATCGGCGACTATATCGACGGGCCGGGGCGGCCGGCCCAGTATCGCCGCTTCATCGCGGACGTGTTCCGCTACCTCGGCTTCAATCCGAGCGCCGGACCGGACTGGACGCTCGCCGATCTCGATTTCGACCGCGATCCCGCGCGCCTCGCGATCAACGAGACGCTCTACCGCGCCGACAATCCCGATCTGCGCGGATTCCGTGATGCCGGCGGCAAGTTCATCGGCTTCCAGGGCTGGAGCGACACATCGATCGTCCCGTCGGGAACCGTCGACTTCTACCAGACCGTCACGCGCACGATGGGGGGGCAGGCCGCGACGCAGGCGTTCTTCCGCTTCTATGCCGTGCCGGGGATGCGCCATTGCTCGTCCGATGGCGACGGCGCCGACGCGATCGACTTCCTGAGTGCTCTCGAGGGCTGGGTCGAACAGGGTCAGGCACCACAACGGCTGATCGGCTACCATTATGACTGGGGCGGGCCCGCGAATGCGGCGCTCGTCTGGCCGCTCGCGCCCTCGCAGGTCCGCTTCGCGCGGCCGCATTTCCCGTATCCCGATGACGCGCGCTATTCGGGACACGGCGACGTCGACGATCCGGAGAATTGGCGTCGTGTCTCGCAACGACCTTCCCCGGATAACGGTTGAAACGGGAGACCGGCTTGGCACACGCCGGCCGCCGCGACGAAGGTGGGGAATGGATCGATCTGCTTCGCTCACCCGCAAGCCGCGCCGCCGTTTCGCGCGCGGACAGGCCCGGCCTGCCTATCTGCACCCGACCGACGTGGATCGCGTCATGATCATGCTGGTCGCATTGATGTCGGAAGTGTCGGCGTTGCGGGATCGGCTCGATACGCACGAGGCGGTGGCGGAACTTGGCGGCACGCCGACGCTGGACGCGGTCGAAGCCTATGAGCTGACGCCTGAGCGCCACGCCGTCCGCGAAGCCAATCGCCAGGCGATGCTCAAGCGCGTGTTGCGGGTGATCACCGAGGAACGCGACGCCGTGACGGAGGCCAAGGGATGAGTTTGACGCTCGATACCGCGATCGCGATCGCACGCACCGCCTTTGAAGAGGGCAAGACGCGCGGCGTCGTCAACATGTCCGTGGTCATCACGGATGCCGGTGGTCACATCCGGCTCGCCATGCGCGCCGACGGTCAGGGCAATTTCGGCATCGATACCGCCGTCGGCAAGGCGCGCACCGCCCTCGGCTTCAACCGCAGTTCGCTTCAGCTCTCGAAGACGTTCACCGATCCGTGCGCCGTCGCCGCGATCACGGCCGCGACCGGGGGCGCCTTCGTTCCGCTCGGCGGCGGTGTGCTGGTGGTCGAAGGCGAGCGCATACTCGGCGCCGCGGCGGTGTCGGGCGGCTTGCCGGCGGTCGACGAAGAGATCATCATCGCCGCCGTCGAGGCGGCCGGGCTGAGCGTACCGCGCTAGGAGATAGTCGATGTTTCAGGAACGCCACGCCCTTCTCCCACAGGAGACGCATGACGAGGCCGCGCGATACGCGTTCGTGTCCTCGCTCCGCAAGATGTTCACGGTCGATCTTTTCCCGGGGATGCGCACCGTCTATCATGAAGGACAGCGCCCCTTCTTCGAGGCGAAGAACGGCCGCGCGCCCGAGAGCATCCGCGAGGCGCGCGATCTGATGGAGCGCGAGAGCTTCTACTACCGCGGCGCCAACATCGT
>CAZZZX010000370.1:2913-3855 GCA_964658585.1 uncultured Novosphingobium sp. | reverse complement strand
GCCGGTCGGCGCCGAGCACGCCGCGCAACTGGCGCGCGATCTCGGCGAGTTCCTCGTCGGGAACCCTGCCGCCGCCGTCTCGATCGGATTGCTTCATCGCGGTCAGCCGGTCGCGGCGAGCGGCGTGGCGGCCGCGGCGGGCGCCGAAACGCCGGTTTCGCGGTACATCCGCTCCTCGTCACGCCACAGGTCGGCAAACGCGACATCCTGCCAGTGCGAGAACCACGGGCCGCCGTTGGTGAAGTGGATCGCGGCGGGTGGCGAACGCGGCACCGGATATTCGCCCTCGAGAAAATTCCATTCGAGGTCGAGCGCGCCGATCAGCGTATCGTCGGGCAGCCACTCGAAACGGTGGAGATAGCTCGGCGATGCGCCGTTGACGACCGCGGGGGTGAGCGCGCGGACATGCTCGTTGGCGCCGTTGAACAGCATGAAGGACGACCAGTTCTTGCGGGGATAGACGGTCTGCGCCTTGCCATCCATCTTGACCGCATTGACCGGGACATAGTCGTGCTGGACGACGTACAGCGCCTTTTGCGGATCGAGCCCGGCGAGCAGCTCGCCGATGTCGCGGGTGAACAGCACGTCGCAATCGACGAACAGCGTCCAGCCGTCGTGCGCCGCGATATAGGGCGTGAGGAAGCGCGTCAGCGAGAATTCGGTCGAGGCGGTGCCGTCCGCCGGTCGCGTGTAGAGGCCGAGCTCGCGCAGTACCGGCTGGCGCAGCGGATGGACCTCGACCGCGCCACGGGCATGGCGCTCGAGCGAATGACGGCAGACCTGCCAGGCGATATCCTCGCGGCTGTCATAGCCGACATAGATCTTGATCGGTGCCGATGCGGCCAAGGCACGTCTCCTGCGGGGTCCGCATTATCGTGACACAGGCGGCGCCTCGCGCCAAGCGGCTTGCCCCCGGTCCGGCAGTGCGGCTAGGTCGGTCGG
>CAZZZX010000370.1:1630-2903 GCA_964658585.1 uncultured Novosphingobium sp. | reverse complement strand
CGCGGGGGGATGGAGGACGCCATGTTGCTGTGCGGACGCGAGGTCGGCCTGCAGGACAGATTGTTCGTGATCGCGGGCCCCTGCGTGATCGAGAGCGAGACGATGATCCTCTCGATCGCCGAACGGCTCAAGGCGATCGCCGACCGGCTCGGCATCCTGCTGATCTTCAAGGCCTCGTTCGACAAGGCGAATCGCAGCTCGGGCACGTCGTTCCGCGGGCTCGGCATGGACGAGGGGCTGCGGATCCTCGCCAAGGTCCGCGCGCAGTTCGACATGCCTGTGCTCACCGACGTCCATGAGAGCGCGCAGGTCGCGCCGGTCGCTGCGGTCGTCGACGTGCTGCAGACCCCTGCGTTTCTTGCACGACAGACCGATTTCATCGCGACGGTGGCGGCGTGCGGCAAGCCGGTCAACATCAAGAAGGCGCAGTTCATGGCGCCGCAGGACATGCGCAACGTCGTCGCCAAGGGGCGCGCCGCGGCATTGGCGGCAGGCGTCTCGCCCGACAACATCATGGTGTGCGAGCGCGGTGCCTCGTTCGGCTACAATAACTTGGTGTCGGACATGCGCAGCCTCGCCATCATGCGCGAAACCGGCTGCCCGGTGGTGTTCGACGCGACGCATTCGGTGCAGCTGCCCGGCGGCATGGGCGACAAGTCGGGCGGTCAGCGCGAGTTCGTGCCGGTACTGGCGCAGGCGGCGACCGCGGTCGGCATCTCGGGGCTGTTCATGGAAACGCATCCCGATCCCGCCAATGCGCTGTCGGACGGCCCCAATGCCTGGCCGCTCGACCAGGCCGAGGCGCTGCTGACGCGGCTGCTCGCGATCGATGCGGTGGTCAAGGATCTGCCCGCCCTCGCGGCGCCGCGTACCGCGCTGGCCGCCGAATAGGCGACGACGACACGGGGCCCGGGCCTGGGCCGGAGAGCTATCAGGCGGCGGATCGGCGGGCGTTCGATCCCTCGCATCCGTCGGGGGTTGTGAATGAGTAGCGGAACCGTTTCGTCGCGCGATCCCGATGCGCCGTTGACCGTGGTCCGCGGCCGGCAGGTCGGGCGACGCGGCGGCCGCGATCTGGAGGCGCAGAGCAGCCGGCCGGTGGTCGTCGTGCTCGGGATGCACCGCAGCGGTACCTCGCTGCTCTCCAACCTGCTGCATTATCTCGGCGTCGACATGGCCGATACGACGGATCATGTCAGCAAGCGTAACGCCGGTGGCTTCTGGGAGCGTCCCGAGCTCAACCGGCTCCAGGACGAGGTTCTGGAGGCGATCG
>CAZZZX010000370.1:1016-1620 GCA_964658585.1 uncultured Novosphingobium sp. | reverse complement strand
CCCCTCGCCCGAACATTGCCTGCCGTTCCCGCCGGCCTGGTGGCGCCGCAAGGAGGTGCAGGCGATCAAGCCGCGCCTCGTCGCGTTCGTCGAGGACGAACTCGCCAAATCCTCGAACCTGTGGGGCTTCAAGGATCCGCGCACCTGCCGGCTGTTGCCCCTGTGGTGGGAGATCTTCCGCGAACTCGATCTGACCCCGGTCTATCTCCACGCGGTCCGCGCGCCCGCCGAATCGGCGATCTCGATGTCGCTCAAGAACCGGTTGCGGTCGATCTCCGCGACGCAGGGCGAGCTGATGTGGATCGCGTACAACTACGATATCCTGCGCTACGTCGCGCTCGAACACCCGACGATCATGGTGAACTACGAGGAATGGTTCGCCGATGGCGCGCTGATCGCGCGGCGGCTCGCGGACGCGCTCGGCATCGGTGGCGATTTCACCGACGAGGATCTGCGCGAATGCGTCGAGTCGGTGGTGAGCCCCGATCTGCGCAACCATGTCGCGGGCACGGGCGAGGCGGTGTCGCGGATGCCGATCGCCAACCTGCTGTACGAGGCGATGCTCGCCGAGCAACGGGCGACGCCGGCAGGATCTCGCGCGCTC
>CAZZZX010000370.1:0-1006 GCA_964658585.1 uncultured Novosphingobium sp. | reverse complement strand
CATCGGGCTGCTGATGAAATCGACCGCGCCGATCATCGACGAGCTGGTGCCGCTCACCCAGCTGCGCGAGACCAGCGCGCAGACCCAGGCCGAGCAGGCCGAGCGCACCAAGGCGCTCGACGAGGAGATCGCGGTCCTCAACCGCAAGCTGCTGACCGCGCGCGGCGAAGCCGAGGCGCTGCGCGCCGCCGCCGATGTCACCGCGCGGCTCGAGACGCTCGACGCGCGGCTGCTCGACATCATGAGCGGGGATGTCGGCCAGCGCATCCAGCAGATCGACAAGCGGATGCGCGAGATGCGCAACGAGACGCCGATCCAGCTCGAGGACATCACCGCCCGGCTCGCCGCGCTCGCCGAGAATGGCGCGGTGCCCGCGAAGCTTGCGGAGATCGAGCGCCAGCTCGCGACGCTGGTCACCGATGCGACACTGACGCCGCGGTTGATCGGGATCGAAACCCAGCTCGCCGAGGTCGCCGACAGTCGTCCGCTGACCGCACGGCTCGACGCGATCGAGATGCGGCTGGCGACGCTGGCCGGCGACGAGGCGCTGACCGCCGGGCTGGAGGCGATGCGCTCGGCGCTCGCCGCGCTGCCCGACGACGCCTCGCTGAGCGCGCGGTTCGCCGCGCTCGAACGCAGCGTCGGCGCGGTCGCGGACGACGATACCGTCAAGATGCGGCTGCTCGAGATCGAGACGCAGCTCCGCGGCCTGGCCGAGGACAATGCGATCCCGACCCGGCTCGCCGATATCGAGATGCGGCTGGGCATGGTCGCCGAGGGCGATGCGATCGACGCGCGCCTGCTTGCGATCGAGGCGCAGCTCGGGCGTGCGGCCGAGGGCGCGGTACTGGCCGCGCGGTTCGACACGATCGAGGCGCGGCTCGGCGCGGTGGCCGACGGCGATGCGCTGGGCGTGCGGCTGGCGGCGATCGAGACGCAGCTCGGGCGCGCGGCTGAGGGCGCGGTGCTGGCGGCCCGGTTCGACACGATCGAAGCGCGGCTCGGC
>CAZZZX010000369.1:0-3859 GCA_964658585.1 uncultured Novosphingobium sp. | reverse complement strand
GTCTATGGCCTGCGCGCCGCCGCGCGGCACTATTTCGATACCGCGCCCGAACATCTCACCGTCGCGCAGGCGGCGTTGCTCGCCGGGCTGATGAAGGCGCCCTCGCGGCTCGCGCCGAGCACCAATCTGGCGGGTGCGCAGGCCCGCGCGGCGCTGGTGGTCGCGGCGATGGTCGATGCCGGCTTCCTGTCGAAGGCGCGCGCCGCCTCGATCCGTCCCGCCGCGCTCGATCTCGTGCCCGTCCCGCAATCGACCGACAGCACCTGGTTCGCCGACTGGGTGCTGCCCGTCGCACGCGCGCGGCTTACCGAATCCGGCGCGGATGATCCCGCCGACAAGACGGTGCGCACCACGCTCGACGCGCGGATGCAGCGCGCCGCGCAGGCGGCGGTGACCGGCGCGCCCGCGGGCGCTCAGGTGTCGCTGGTCGCGATGCGACCCGACGGGCACGTGCGGGCGATGGTCGGCGGCCGCGATTATGCCGCCGGCCCGTTCAACCGCGCGGTGCAGGCGCGGCGTCAGCCGGGCTCGACCTTCAAGCTGTTCGTCTATCTCGCCGCGCTGCGCGCCGGGATGACGCCGGACTCGATGGTGGAGGACAAGCCGATCACGATCGACGGCTGGTCGCCCGCCAATGCCGATCACCACTATCGCGGGCGGATCACGCTGCGCGAGGCGTTCGCGCGGTCGAGCAACGTCGCCGCGGTCCGGCTGGCGCAGACCGTCGGGCCGGCGGCGGTGATCCGCGCGGCGCGCGACCTCGGCATCACCACGCCGCTCTCCGCCGATGCGACGATCGCGCTCGGCACCGCCGGGGTCAGCCTGGTCGAACTCGACGCCGCCTATGCCGCGGTCGCCGGCGGGCGCTACCCGGTGCGGCCAAGCGGGCTGCCCGACCCGCCGCAGACCTGGCTCGACTGGCTGACCGATCGTCGCCATCGCCTGTCCGGCACGGAGCGCGCGATGCTGCTCGATCTGCTGTCCGCGACGGTGACGCAGGGCACCGGCCGCGCGGCGCGCCTCTCGGTCCCCGTCTACGGCAAGACCGGCACCAGCCAGGATAGCCGCGATGCGCTGTTCGTCGGGTTCGCCGACGGCATCGTCACCGCGGTGTGGATCGGGCGCGACGACAACAGGCCGCTACCCGGCGTCGCCGGCGGCGGCGCGCCCGCGCGGATCTGGCGGCGCTTCATGGCCGAGGCGACGGGGGCGCGGCCGCTCGGGGTGCCGGTGCCGCACGCGGTCGATCCCGACGCGGCGATCGATCTCGGTCTCAAGGAACTCACCGACGGACTGCGGATCGGGCGTGAGGCGCTCAACCTGGCGGAAGGTGCGCGTGAACGGGGGGATGACGACCGGGACGACGACGATCGGGATCAGTGATCGCGATCCGCACCGCGCGGCCCGAACGGGGCAGGCGAGGCGATCACAGCAGGCTCGTCACCCCATAGCAGCCCGCCGCCACCAGCGCCGCGGCGGGCAGCGTCACCACCCAGGCCACGACGATCGACGACGCGACGTTCCAGCGCACCGCGGACAGCCGCCGCGACGCGCCGACCCCGACGATCGCGCCGGTGATGGTGTGCGTGGTCGAGACCGGGATGCCCAGCCCCGTCGCCATGAACAGCGTGATCGCGCCTCCGGTCTCGGCGCAAAAACCCTGTGCGGGGGTGAGACGGGTGATCTTCGATCCCATCGTGTGGACGATCCGCCAGCCGCCGAACAGCGTCCCCGCCGCCATCGCGGTCTGGCAGGCGAGCACCACCCACAGCGGCACATGGAAACCGCCGGCGAGCTTGCCGTTGGCGTAGAGTAGCGCCGCGATGATCCCCATCGTCTTCTGCGCATCGTTGCCGCCATGGCCGAGCGAGTAGAGCGAGGCCGAGACGAGCTGGAGCCTGCGGAAGCGCTTGTCGACGCCGAGCGGCGTGGTGCGGATGCTCGACCAGGCGACCGCCAGCACCAAGACCAGCGCGAGCACCAGTCCGAGCGCGGGCGACAGCAGGATCGCCGCCACCGTCTTGCCCAGCCCCGCCCACTGGATCACACCGAAGCCCGCCTTGGCGACGCCTGCGCCGACCAGTCCGCCGACCAGCGCATGGCTCGACGAGGACGGGATGCCGAGCACCCAGGTGACGACGTTCCAGACGATCGCGCCGATCAGCGCGGCGAAGATCACCTGGCTGTCGACGATCGCAGGCGCGACGATCCCGGTGCCGACGGTGGCGGCGACGTGGAGGCCGAACACCAGAAAGGCGATGAAGTTGAAGAACGCCGCCCAGACCACCGCATAGTGCGGCTTGAGCACGCGCGTCGACACCACCGTCGCGATCGAGTTGGCGGCATCGTGCAGGCCGTTGAGGAAATCGAACAGCAGCGCGACCGCGACCAGCGCGACCAGCAGGTGGAAGGAAAGCACCGAGCCGCCTCCGCGCGCGTCAGGCGTGGTCGATCACGAGACCCTGGATCTCGTTGGCGACATCCTCGAAGCGATCGACCGTGCGTTCCAGCGCGCCGAACAGCTCGCGATGCACCAAGAAGCCCATCGCATCGCCGTTCGCCTGCCTGAACGACGCCTTGAGGCCGACCTCGTAGATCTCGTCCGAATGGCCTTCGAGCTGGACCAGCCGCGCGGTGAGGTCGTGCAGCCGCGCGGCGTTGGTGCCGACCGAGCGGAGCAGCGGGATCGCCTCCGCGGTGACCCGCGCCGCCTCGACGATGATGCCCGAGATGTCGCGCATCGCCTGCGGGAATTCGCGCACCTCGTACATCGAGACCGCATTGGCGGTGCCGTTCATCTGGTCGATCGCATCGTCCATCACGCCGATCAGCCCGGTGATCGCGCTGCGATCGAACGGCGTCACGAAGATGCGCCGCACGTCGGACAGCACGTCGCGGGTGATGTCGTCGGCCTCGTGCTCGCGCCGCACGATCTCGCGGATATGCGCATCCATGTCCGCGCCGCCGAGCAGCAGCAGCGCGAGCGCCTCGGCGCCGGCGACCAGCGTCGTCGCGTGCGCCTCGAACAGATCGAAGAACCGCCCCTGCTGGGGCAGCAGCCGGTGGAACCATTCGAGCATCGGAACCCTCTTCCTCGCCTGCGCCTGCACCGCCGGGAACATCCGTCCGGCCAGACCCGGCGGCGGCGGCGGCGCGCGGAAATGCGCGATCAGCTGCGACAGATCGGGCTCGGCGATCGCCGATGCCGCCTCGCGCAGCGTGAACCAGCGCGTCTCGCGCTCGTCCTGCTCGGGCCATTCGGGCGCCTGCTCCAGGAAGGCGAGCGGAAACACCGCGACCGAGACGTCGCGCGTCGTGCCGTTGCGGCGGCGCTTGAGATAGCGATATTCGCCGATCGCGGTGGGGCACGGGATGCCGGTGACGCCCGCCTCCTCGAACGCCTCGTGCGCCGCCGCCTGATGCCAGTCGAGCCCCTTGATGAGATTGCCCTTGGGCAGCACCCAGCGCCGCGTCTCGCGCGAGGTGATGAGCATCACGTCGGCACGGCCGCGGGCATCGATCCGATAGGGTAGCGCGGCGATCTGGCGGATATCGGGGGCTCCGGTCGGCGGGACGGACATGTGGCCCGAAGCGCGGATGTTGTCGAGAAACCCCGTCAGGTCAAGTAATTGGCGACGTCTTCTCAGGATGGTGCGGGACCAGGATCAAGGTCGACCCCTCGACCCGCCAGGATCGCAGCCGCGACAGGAAGTTCATGCCCAGCACATCCATGTCGCCGAACGCCGGCGAGACCACGACGGGGAGGTCGCGCGCGGCGATGTCGCCGAGCCGCAGCGTCGCGATCCGCGCGGTGTCGGCGCGGATCGTGCCGTTGGCGGTCTGCAGCACGACCGGGACG
>CAZZZX010000368.1:0-3863 GCA_964658585.1 uncultured Novosphingobium sp. | reverse complement strand
CTCGATCGTCCGGTGCGTCTCGCCTGCGGTCACGCCTTCTTTTCAGCCAGGACCGCAGGCGAGGCAAGCCGGCGCCGCCGCGATCAGGCGATGCCGAGCTTGCCGCGCTCGCCGTCTCGCGGTGTCGCGCGTTCCTCGGGCGTGACGAAGTCGGCCAGGTCCGCCACCTCGAAGAACGGCCGGATCTCGATCTCGCCCTGGCCCGAGACGGGGCCGGGCCAGCGCGCCGCCCAGGCCATCGCCTCGTCCATGTCCTCGACCTCCCAGATCGAGAAGCCCGCGACCAGTTCGCGCGCTTCGGCGAACGGCCCGTCGATGACGGTGCGGGTGCCGCCGTCGAAAGCGATCCGCTTCGCCTCGGTGCTGGGCTTGAGCCCGGCGGCGGCGACGAAGACGCCGGCCTGCACCAGCTCCTCGGTAAACCGGTCCATCGCCTGGAACGCCTCGAGCATCTCGGGGGTGGGCGCCATGCCCTTCTCGCTGTCCTCGGTCGCTTTCACGAACACCATCACGCGCATCGTCTGTCTCCTCGTTCGAGCCGGCCCTGTTGGCGTCTCACCGGAACGACGAGCGAGCCTGTCCGAAATCGACACCGCTCCGAAAAATCTTTTTCATCGCCGGCGTGCGCGATGTCGAGGGGGCCTGGCGACGCGCACATGAGAAAGCCCCGGCGCAGCGCTGCGCCGGGGCCGTCCCGCATCCTCTCCCAAGGACTTCAGACGAACTGGTTCATCGTGTTGTGTGCGCCGCCCGCCTTGAGCGCCGCCTCGCGTGCGAAATACTCCTTGTGGTCGTCGCCGATGTCCGAGCCCGACATGTTCTGGTGGCGGACGCAGGCGATGCCTTCGCGGATCTCCTTGCGCTGCACGCCCTGGACATAGCCGAGCATCCCGGCGTCGCCGAAATACTCCTTGGCGAGGCTGTCGGTCGACAGCGCCGCGGTGTGATAGGTCGGCAGCGTGATGAGGTGGTGGAAGATGCCCGCGCGCTTCGCCGCATCGCGCTGGAAGGTGCGGATCCGCTCGTCGGCCTCCGCCGCCAGCTCGGTCTGGTCGTAGATCACGCTCATCAACGCGGCACGCTCATAGGCCGAGACGTCCTTGCCCGCTTCGGCCCAGGCATCGAACACCTGCTGGCGGAAGTTGAGCGTCCAGTTGAACGAGGGCGAATTGTTGTAGACCAGCTTGGCGTTGGGGATCACCTCGCGGATGCGATCGACCATCGACGCGATCTGCTCGATATGCGGCTTCTCGGTCTCGATCCACAGCAGGTCCGCGCCGTGCTGGAGCGAGACGATGCAATCGAGCACGCAGCGGTCCACGCCGCTGTCCGCCTTGAACTGGAACAGGTTCGAAGGCAGGCGCTTCGGGCGCATCAGCTTGCCGTCGCGCTCGATCACGACATCGCCGCGCAGCGAGGCCAGGTCGGTGACCTCCTCGCAGTCGAGGAACGCGTTATACTGGTCGCCGAGATCGCCCGCCTCCTTGGAGAAGGCGATCTGCTTGGTCAGACCCGCGCCCAGCGAATCGGTGCGCGCGACGATGATGCCGTCGTCGATGCCGAGTTCCAGAAAGGCGTAGCGACAGGCGCGGATCTTGGCGAGGAAGTCCTCGTGCGGCACGGTGACCTTGCCGTCCTGATGGCCGCACTGCTTCTCGTCGGAGACCTGATTCTCGATCTGGAGCGCACAGGCGCCCGCCTCGATCATCTTCTTGGCGAGCAGATAGGTCGCCTCGGCATTGCCGAAGCCCGCATCGATATCGGCGATGATTGGCACGACATGGGTCTGGAAATTGTCGACCTTGTCCATCAGCGCGGCCTCGGCGGCGGTGTCGCCCGCGGCGCGTGCCTTGTCGATTTCGCGGAACAGGCCGCCGAGCTCGCGCGCATCGGCCTGCTTGAGGAACGTGTAGAGTTCTTCGATCAGCGCAGGAACGCTCGTCTTCTCGTGCATCGACTGATCGGGCAGCGGGCCGAATTCGGAACGCAGCGCAGCGACCATCCAGCCCGACAGGTAGAGATACTTGCCCTTGGTGGTGCCGAAATGCTTCTTGATCGAGATCAGCTTCTGCTGCCCGATAAAGCCGTGCCAGCAGCCGAGCGACTGGGTGTAGTTGGCCGGATCGGCATCATAGGACGCCATGTCCTCGCGCATGATCGCGGCGGTGTAGCGCGCGATGTCGAGCCCGGTCAGGAAGCGGTTCTGCAGCCGCATCCGCGCGACCGCCTCGGCCTCGATCCCGTTCCACGCACCGCCCTGGCGGCTGATGAGCGTATCGGTCTCGGCGATGTGCGACTGGTAGGACATGATCTTCCTCGTTGCGTTTGTCGTTGTCGTGCAGCCTTCTAACGAGGCAGCCGCGGGAAAGGCGAGCCGTCGTGCGGTCGTCTTGTAGAACTTTACAGACATTCCTTGTCATGCTGTAAGTTCGTGACAAAGGAGCAAGCCGGTGGTCGGTGATCGAGCGGTCTATATGGGGCCGAAGCTGCGACGGCTGCGCCGCGACCTCGGCCTGACGCAGGCCGACATGGCGGCGGATCTCGATATCTCGCCGTCCTACGTGGCGCTGCTCGAGCGCAACCAGCGGCCGCTGACCGCAGACATGCTGCTCCGCCTCGCGCGCATCTATCGCATCGACATGGCGGAATTCGCAGGTGACGGCCGCGAGGAGCATGTCGCGCGGCTGCAGGGCGTTCTCAAGGACCCGATGTTCGCCGATCTCGATCTGCCCCAGCTCCAGAATGCCGATGTCGCAACCAATTATCCCGGCATCGCGGAGGCGTTCCTCCGACTTTATACCGCCTATCGCGAGGAACAGCTCGCGCTCGCCGATCGCGGCGCCGAGGCGCAGCCCGACGCGACCGGGGCGGGGACCATGGCGCCCGATCCGGTCGGCGAGGCGCGGCGCTTCCTCGCGGCGCGACGCAACTGCTTCCCCGCGCTCGACGATGCCGCCGAGGTGCTGGCGCAGGAGATCGGCGGCACCGACGGCATGATCGCGCGCTTCCGCGACAGGCACCGGCTCGGCGTGCGCCGCCTGCCGCCCGACGTGATGAGCGGTTCGCTGCGCCGGCTCGACCGGCACAATCGCGAGGTCTTCCTGGACGACACGCTCGACGGCGCCAGCCGCCAGTTCCAGCTCGCGCTCCAGCTCGTCTATCTCGAGCTCAGGCCCGCGATCGACGCGGTGGTCGGCGAGGGCAGCTTCGCCACCGAGAACGGCCGGCTGCTCACCGATCGCGCGCTCGCCGGCTATGCCGCCGCCGCGCTGCTGATGCCCTACGCCGCCTTCGCCCGCGCGGTCGAGGCGCGCGCCTATGACATCGAGGCGCTCGGCCGCCAGTTCGGCACCAGCTTCGAGCAGATCGCGCACCGGCTGACCACGCTGCAGAAGCCGGGGCACGAGCGCGTGCCGTTCTTCTTCATCCGCGTCGATCCCGCGGGCAACGTCTCCAAGCGGCTCGACGGTGCCGGCTTCCCGTTCGCGCGGCATGGCGGCGGCTGCCCGCTCTGGACGGTCCACACCGTGTTCAAGCAGCCGCGCGAGCTGGTGACGCAATGGCTCGAACTGCCCGACGGCCAGCGCTTCTTCTCGATCGCGCGGACGGTGACCGCGGGCGGCGGCGGCCACGGCGTCCCCCGTGTCGAACGTGCGATCGCGCTCGCCTGCGCGGCGGAGGATGCGCACCGGCTGGTCTATGCGCGCGGGCGTGGCGGTCCCGAGACTGCGACCCCGATCGGGCTGACCTGCACGCTGTGCCAGCGCACCCAATGTACCGCGCGCTCGGCCCCGCCGATCGGCCGCCAGGTGCTGCCCGACGATCTTCGTCGCGCCTCCGCGCCGTTCGGCTTCTCGGATCGG
>CAZZZX010000367.1:0-3865 GCA_964658585.1 uncultured Novosphingobium sp. | reverse complement strand
GGCTGGCGGCGGCATTGTCGCCGGCATTCTCGACCGCATCGGCCTGCGGCGACTTGTGGCAGGCGGCGACGCTGATCAGGCCCGCCGCGGCGAGAACGAGTGCAACTTTCTTCATTTCGGGCAGCTCCCTAGCATCCAAATCGGGGATTTCGGCAGCTGCCGTCCCCTGGCACGACGGCATAACGCGGCATCGGCACCGGTCAACGCTAAAAACGCGTAAACCTGGTCGCGTACCCGCATTCATGTTGCGTCGCACAATCCGTGCTAGGCAACTTAAGCGGGGGTTCGGGCATTGTTGCGACGCGGCTTCCGGTGTTGCGCCGACGCCGCGACATCCTTACGCCAAGGTACTGGCGCGATTGGGACTTTCGCTATGACGACAAGCGCCGAACGGACCGACTCGAAACGATCCTCGATCACGCGGATCGCGATGATCGGCAATAGTCCGCCACGGCGTTGCGGGATCGCGACGTTCACCGCGGATCTTTCTGACGGGCTGGTCGTCGCCTTTCCCGATCTCGCGATCGACCTCTATGCGATGAACGACCGCGCCGGCGGCTACGATTATCCGTCACGCGTGGTCTGCACGATCGATCAGGACGAGGTCGGCGACTATGCCGCCGCCGCGCACCGCATCAACGAGAGCGGCGCGGACATCGTCTGCGTCCAGCACGAATACGGCATCTTCGGCGGCAGTGCGGGCGCGCATCTGCTGCGCCTGCTCGACCGAGTGCGTGCGCCCGTCGTCGTGACGCTGCACACCGTGCTCGAACAGCCCGATCCCGAACAGCGCGCGGTGATCGAGGCGCTCGCGCGGCGCGCCGCCAAGCTGGTGGTGATGGCCAATCGCGGGCGCGACATCCTGGTGCGGGTCCACGGCATTGCCGCGGAGCGGATCGCGGTGGTGCCCCATGGCGTCCCCGATCGCGCGCCCGGCGATCCGCAGGCTCTCAAACGCCGGTTCGGCATCGACGGGCACCGCGTGTTCCTGACCTTCGGGCTGCTGTCCCCCAACAAGGGGCTCGAGACGATGATCCGCGCGATGCCCGCGATCGTCGAGCATCATCGCGATGCGCTGTACGTCATTCTCGGCGCGACCCATCCCAATCTCGTCGCGCGCGAAGGCGAGGCGTATCGCGAGCGGCTGGTCGCGCTTGCCGAGGAACTCGGCGTCGCGGACAATGTCCGCTTCGTCGACGGCTATCTGGCGCAGGACGAGATGCTCGACCGTCTCGCCACCGCCGACATCTACGTCACCCCCTATCTCAACGAGGCGCAGATCACGAGCGGCACGCTCAGCCTCGCCGTCTCGCTCGGCAAGCCGGTGATCTCGACGCCCTATTGGCATGCCGCCGAGCTGCTCGCCGACGGCGTCGGCGCGCTGGTTCCGTTCGGTGACCGCGAGGCGCTCGAACGCAGCGCGATCATGCTGCTCGACGACGACGAGGCGCGCACCGCGATGGAGGCGAGGGCACGCGTCGCCGGCGCGCAGATGGCGTGGCCCCAGGTGGCGCGCGCCTATCACGCGCTGTTCGGGGAGGCGCTCGGCTCGCAGCCGGCCCGGCTGTTTCCCGGAACCGACCGGCTGAGCGGGGAGACGCTCGTGCCGCCGCGCCTCGACGCGATCGAGCGGATGACCGACGGGTGCGGGATGATCCAGCATTCGATCTTCTCGGTGCCCGATCGCAATCATGGCTATTGCGTCGACGACAATTGCCGCGCGCTGATGCTGATGCACCGTTTCACCGGTGCCGAGCAGGCACGTGCCGACCGGCTGACGCCGATCTACGCCGCCTTCGTCCAGCACGCCTGGAACGGCAGCCGGGGCCGCTTCCGCAACTTCATGGGCTTCGACCGCAGCTGGCTCGAGGCCGAGGGATCCGAGGACAGTTTCGGCCGGACGCTGTGGGCGCTCGGCGATACCGCGCATCTGGCGCGCCGCAACGATCTCCGGATGTGGGCGTCGCACCTGTTCGATCAGGTGGCACCGCACGCGCTCGAACTCGGCTCGCCGCGGACCTGGGCGTTCTCGATCCTCGGCGCGGACGCGATGCTCGAGGCGCATCCAGGGCACGAGGTGTCGGAGCGGCTGATCCGCACGCTGGCCGATCGGCTGATGGCGCAGCGCGCGACGATCCGCCACCCCGGCTGGGACTGGTTCGAGGCGGTGCTCGCCTACGACAATGCGCGCCTGCCGCAAGCGCTGCTGCGCGCCGCGCGCCGGCTCGGCGACGATGCGATGCGGGATGCCGGGCACGCAACGCTCGCCTGGCTCGACGCCTGCCAGACCAACGACGAAGGCCAGTTCCGCGCGGTCGGCACCGACAGTTTCGGCCGCAGCTTCCAGCGGCCGCTGCCGTTCGACCAGCAGCCGCTCGAAGCCTGGGCGATGGTCGACGCGTCGCGCGACGCCTGGGAGATCCTCGGCGACGATCGCTGGCGCCGCGCGGCGTGGCGCGCCTACTCCTGGTATCTCGGCGGCAACGATCTCGGTCTGCCGATCGGCGTTGCGCTCGACGGCGGCTGCTTCGACGGTCTGATGGCGGACCGTGCCAATCTCAACCAGGGGGCGGAGTCGATCCTCGCCTTCCAATTTGCCTGTTGCGCTCTGCGCGAAATGGCGGAAAAGGCCGATCGTAACGGCGGTACAGTGGGTTCCGGCGCCATCGCGGTCTGACGGGCCGGGCGGCGCGCCGCGGTTCGGGAGACAGCGTGCTCGATTTCGTCATGCATTGGCCGGTTCGGCTTCATGCCGACGCCTCGCGCGTCGTCGTGCGGCCGTTCCACATCCCGATCGAGAGCAATGGCGGCCGACCGAGCCGGCCACGGCGCATCGTCGACGGCGTTCTCGCGCTCAACGAGCCCGAGGCGAGCCGCGAGCTGACCGCGGTCCTCAAGGATTTCGAGGCGCGCCACTGGCAGACCCGCGGCGTGTTCAAGACCCGCTACCAGCAGATCGCCGATGCGCTCAGGCTCGACGGCGCGGCGATATCGGACACCAAGCAGCAGTTGATCGGCGCCTTCTTCTGCCACGAATACAGCTATGCGGCGGCGGCGATCATGAACCCGTCGATCGTCCGCCATCCCGACCAGAGCGGCCTCTCGCCGGGCTCGTCGCGGATCGTCATGTCGCTGCGCACGGTGGGGGAGGGGCACATCTCCTCGATCGCGTTCCGCGAGGGCATCCTCAGCCAGGGCACTTATTTCGAGCTCGCCCCCGAGCCGCCCTTCGCCACCGCCGCGGACAGCGCGCGCGAGCTGCCAAACGGCGCGATCGAGGTCCATCGCAACCGCGACAGCACGCTGTCGGGCACGGTTATCTTCCCGATGACCGCGGCGCAGTCCAAGGGACTGGAGGATCTGCGGCTCGTCGAGTTCGTCCATGACGACGGCACGATCGAATGGCTGGGCACCTACACCGCGTACAATGGCGAGAGCATCCGGTCCGAGCTGATCCGCACCCGCGATTTCCGCACCTTCGAGCTCGGGCCGCTGGGCGGACCCGCGGCGCGCAACAAGGGCATGGCGCTGTTCCCGCGCAAGGTCGGCGGCGATTACGTGATGGTCGGCCGCCAGGACGGCGAGAACCTGTTCCTGATCCGCAGCCCCAGGCTCACCCAATGGGGCGACGGCGAGCTGCTGATGGCACCCAAATATCCATGGGAGATGGTACAGATCGGCAATTGCGGATCGCCGATCGAACTCGACGAGGGCTGGCTGCTGCTCACGCACGGCGTCGGCGCGATGCGCAAATATTCGGTCGGCGCGGTGCTGCTCGACCGGGACGATCCCACGATCATCCTCAAGCGCTCCGCGGAGCCGCTGATCTCGGCGGCGGCGGAGGACCGCGAAGGCTATGTGCCCA
>CAZZZX010000366.1:0-3866 GCA_964658585.1 uncultured Novosphingobium sp. | reverse complement strand
CGAAATTGTAGAGCGGCTCGCCCATGCCCATCATCACGATGTTGGTGAGCATCCGCCCATCGAGCGAGGACGGCCACTCGCCGAGCGCGTCGCGCGCCAGCATGACCTGGCCGACGATCTCGCCCGCGGTGAGGTTGCGCACCAGCTTCATCGTGCCGGTGAAGCAGAACCGGCAGTTGAGCGTGCAGCCGACCTGGCTGGACACGCACAGCGTGCCGCGATCCGCGTCGGGTATGAAGACCATCTCGTAATCATGGCCGTCATGCGTGCGCAGCAGCCATTTGCGCGTGCCGTCCACCGAGACCTGCGCGGTCACAACCTCCGGACGCGCGACGACGAAGCGCTCGGCGAGCCACGGGTGCTGCGCCTTGGCGATGTCGGTCATCCCCGAGAACTGGGTGACGCCGCGATTGTAGATCCAGTGCCAGAGCTGCTTGGCGCGCAGCTTGGCCTGCTTCGCCTCGAGCCCCGCGGCGGCGAGCGCCGCGCGGATGCCGTCGCGCGACAGCCCGACCAGATCGATCAGGCCGTCGGCGCGCGGCGCCTCGGCGCGGGGCACCGGCACGGGATCGACATGGCCGGGGATCGGCATCAGCGCCTGCGAGGTCTGCATGATCGCGGACATAGCGGAAAGGCGGTGATTTTTCCAGCGCTCCCGCGGCGGCCGATTTGCCACGCCCGCCCCGACGCGGCTAGGGCGTCCGGCCGGAGCGACTGGAGAGACGGATGGCGGAGCAGGCGGAGCGGACGGTCGACGCGTTCGGTGCGTGGCCCGCTGCCGCCAGCCGCATCGCCGGGCTGGGCGGTGCGAGCCCGGACGAGCCCGCGCCCGGCTATGCCTTTCACACGCCCTATGTCCGTGCCGCGCCCGGCAAGGCGCATTTCACCTGCCGATTCGAGGGCTTGCAGGCGAGCCATGGCGACCTCCGCATCGACTTGATGGAGTTCGCGGACGCGACCGGCACGATCAATCGCCGCAGCCGGTCCTCGACGTCGCTCGCGGACATCGGGCAGGGCGCGGTGACCGTCGCGTTCGTCGCCAGACCGGATGCGAGCTATGCGCTCTACGGACATCTCGCCGGCGATACCGACGCCGCCGCCACGGGTCTCGCGATCGCGCTCGACCGGTGGGACGACGGCGCCGGCTTCGGGGCGCGGCTCGATACCGCGCGCCGGACCGTGTTCGCGGCGCCCTCGCGCGTCGAGAGCGGCTGGTTGCGCCGGGGCTCGCCGGTCGAGGATGCCGGCCTCATCTCCAACGAAACCGCTACGCTCGCCGCACCGCTCTCGCAGATGTGTACCGCCGAGCAGTTCGACGAGCCGGCCTTCGATCGCTGGATCGAGGCGCTGGGCATCGTCAAGACGCGGCACCGCAAGGTCTGGGAGTTCGTCTATGTCCTCCAGGTGCTCGCGCATCACGGCCTGCTGGCGCGCGGTTCGCGCGGGCTCGGCTTCGGCGTCGGCGCCGAGATGCTGCCCGCGCTGATGGCGGGCATGGGCTGCCGCATCCTCGCGACCGACCTGCCCGCCGATCGGGACGCCGCCGCGCTATGGGCGGACAGCGGCCAGCACAGCGACGGGCTCGCCCGGCTCAGCCGTCCGGCGCTCTGCCCCGAGGCGAAGTTTCTCGAGCGCGTCGCCTACCGGCCGGTCGACATGAACGCGATCCCGGCCGACCTGCGCGATTTCGATTTCTGCTGGTCGGCCTGCGCCTACGAGCATCTCGGCTCGATCGAGGCCGGGCTCGCCTTCGTCCGCAACAGCATCGACTGCCTGCGTCCCGGCGGGATCGCGGTGCACACCACCGAGCTCAACCTCACCTCGAACACCGACACGCTCGATCATCAGGCGACGGTGCTGTTCCGCCGCCGCGACATCGAGCGCCTGGCGCTCGACCTGCATCGCGCGGGACATCATGTCGTGCCGATCACCTACGATCAGGGCGCGGGCGAGGTCTCGCGCCATATCGACCTGCCGCCCTATTCGGACGACACCCAGCTGAAGCTCGCGATCGCCCACCATGTCTCGACCTCGTTCGGCCTGATCGTCCGGCGCGGCGCCTGACCGATCACGGCGCGAGCGGGCAGGCCAGCATCGCCGCATCGATCGCGCTCGCCGCGCCGCGCAGGCGATAGACGTCGGCATAGGCATGATGCCGTGGCGATACCGTCGCGACGCTCATCGAACTGCCCGATCGCATCGCGGCGACGATCCGCGCATCCATCAGCCGGTCGCGCGCCCAGGCGGTGCGCGTGTCCGCGATCAGCCTGAAGCCGCTGTCGCCGATGGTCAGCGTGACCGGCGCCTGCGCGAGATGACCGCGGCTCAGCCGCACCGAAAGCTGCGCGCGGATGCGGCGATCGGGCCAGCTCGCCACGGCGACATAGGCGCCGCGGCCGGCGGCGGCGGTGCCGGGCGGCGGCTCGGCGATCGCGAAGCAGCGGGACGGCGCGGCATCGCGGAACGCCCCCCAGTCCGCGAACACCGCGATCGCGTCGCGCGCCGCCGCCGCTACGGGCAGCGCCGCCGCGCACAGCAGGATCACGAGACGGCGGCGGGCGATCATCGCCCGTGCGTAGCCCTGCGCGCCGATCCCGCCAAGATGCACGCATCTTCGCTGGCAGAGCGCGGGTCACGCGTTATAACGCCGCTCCGAACAGACAGGCGAGTGGGGTTGATGAAGGCGACGATCGAGCGCGCGACGCTTCTGAAGGGGCTCAGCCACGTCCAGTCCGTGGTCGAACGGCGGAACACGATTCCGATCCTGTCCAACGTCCTGCTCGAGGCGGCGGCAGGCGGCGGATTGAAGCTGATGGCGACCGATCTCGATCTCCAGATCGTCGAGACGGTCTCGGCGGCGGTCGACCAGCCGGGCGCCACCACCGTCTCGGCGCACACGCTGTTCGACATCGCGCGCAAGCTGCCCGAAGGGTCGCAGGTCCAGATCTCGGCGTCCGAGGGCAAGATGCTGATCGCCGCGGGCCGCGCCAAGTTCAACCTCGCGACCCTGCCGCGCGACGATTTCCCGGTGATCGCCGAGGGCGACCTGCCGACCCGGTTCGAGCTGCCCGCGCAGACGCTGCGCCAGATCATCGACAAGACCCGCTTCGCGATCTCGACCGAGGAGACGCGCTACTATCTGAACGGCATCTACCTGCATGTCGCCGAGGAAACCGGCGGCGGACCGGTGCTCAAGGCCGCGGCCACCGACGGACACCGGCTGGCGCGCGTCACCGTGCCGCAGCCGGCTGGCGCCGAGGGAATGCCGGGCGTGATCGTGCCGCGCAAGTGCGTCGCCGAGCTGCGCAAGCTGCTCGACGAGGTCGACGGCTCGGTCGAGGTCTCGCTGTCCCCCACCAAGGTACGTTTCGGGCTCGGCACCGCGATCCTGACCTCCAAGCTGATCGACGGCACCTTCCCCGACTATTCGCGTGTCATCCCCACCGGGAACGACAAGCTGCTGAGGATCGATCCGCGCAGCTTCGCGCAGGGGGTCGACCGGGTGGCGACGATCGCCAGCGAGAAGACGCGCGCGGTCAAGATGACGCTCGACCGCGACAAGATCATCCTCTCGGTCACGTCGCCCGAGAACGGCACCGCCGCCGAGGAGGTGCCGGGCGACTATACGTCGCTCGGCTTCGATATCGGCTTCAACGCGCGCTACCTGATGGACATTCTCGGCCAGATCGAGGGCGACAGCGTCGAGGTCCATCTGGCGGACGCCGCCGCCCCGACGCTGATCCGCGAGAGCGAGAAGGCGCCCGCGCTCTACGTGCTGATGCCGATGCGCGTCTAGAGGACGTCGGGTCGAACCGTTCGTGCCGAGGAGGCATCGGGCACGGTCGCTCGGCCTCTCCTCAGAACGA
>CAZZZX010000365.1:0-3891 GCA_964658585.1 uncultured Novosphingobium sp. | reverse complement strand
AAGGGCACGCTGGCGACGCTGGCGCGCGACCGGCTGCGCGAGTTCCGCAATGCGCTCAAGCCCAGCGGCGACCTGATCTACGCGCAGGGGCAGCCTCAGCTCGCCGCCGCCGCGGTCCCCGACTTCCCGCCCGAATGCTACGACCGCAAGGGCACGTTGAAGAAGAAGTGCCTCGCGAACTGAGCGGCGTCGGGCAGATACAAATGCCGCCCACCGTCTGGATGCCGACGCTTCACCGGATGCCCACCATCTTGTGGGTCTGTACGGACAGCCGCCAGCCGGGATTGCGCAGGACGTAGCGGATCGCCGCCTCGCGATTCTGCTCGATCTCCGGGCCGTCCATCGGCTGGACGAGCCGGTGACGGAACGCCCAGCCTTCCATCGCCGCGGGATCGATGCCGCGTTGCGGCCAGACCAGCTTGAGTTCGTCGCCGCGGCGCTGGATCACGGTCGTTCCCGCCTTGGGACTGACCGTGACCCAGTCGACCGTGTCGGGCACGGGCAGCGTGCCGTTCGTCTCCAGCGCGATCTCGAAACCGCGTGCGTGCAGCGCGTCGATCAGCGCCGCGTCGAGCTGGAGCATCGGCTCGCCGCCGGTGACGACGACCAGCTTGGGCGCGGTCGGCACGACGCCGGAGAGTTCTCGTGCCCACAGCCCGTCGACCCGCGCCGCCAGCGTCGCGGCATTGTGGTAGCGGCCGCCATTGTCGCCATCCATGCCGACGAAATCGGTGTCGCAGAAGGTGCATTGTGCGCCGGCGCGGTCCTGCTCGCGCCCCGACCACAGGTTGCAACCCGAGAAGCGCAGGAACACCGCACGACGGCCGGCATTCAGCCCCTCGCCCTGCAGCGTCAGGAAGATCTCCTTGACCGCATAACTCATGGCAGTGTCGCATAGAGCGTCGGATCGGCGACGCCCGCCTCGAGAAAGCCCTTGTGGCGCAGCCGGCAGCTGTCGCACAGGCCGCAATGCCGCGCGTCTTGCGGATCGTAGCACGACCAGCTCATGCCGGCATCCAGCCCCAGCCGAACCGTCTCGCGGACGATGTCGGCCTTGGTCATCGCGACCAGCGGCGCATGGACGGTGAAGCGGTCGCCCTCGACGCCGGCCTTGGTGGCGAGATTGGCGAGCGTCTCAAACGCTTCGACGAAAGCCGGCCGGCAGTCGGGATAGCCCGAATAATCGAGCGCGTTGATGCCGAGGAACAGGTCGCGCCCGCCCGCAGCCTCCGCCCAGCCGAGCGCCAGCGAGAGGAACACCGTGTTGCGCGCGGGCACATAGGTGACGGGTATCCCGTCGCCGACACCGCCCTTGGGCACGTCGATGTCGTCGGTCAGCGACGAGCCGCCGAACGCGCGCAGATCGATCGGCAGCACGACGTGGCGCACCGCGCCCAGCGTCGCCGCGATCCGCCGCGCCGCGGCAAGCTCGACGAGATGGCGCTGGTTGTAGTTGACGGTGAGCGCGAGCAGCTCGAATCCGGCCTCGCGCGCGAGCGCGGCGGTGACCATCGAATCGAGACCGCCCGAGAGCAGCACGACGGCCAGCGGCGATTTGGTAGCGTCCATCGCGCCCATGTCGCCGCCGGAGCGGCATCGCGCAAGTGCGGGACGGACAAAGAACGGGCCGCCCGATGCAAGTCGCGGCGGCCCAGTTACGCCCGATCGGGCTGCTAGGATGCCGACGATAGCGCAGTATCGCCGGCCCGACCACCGCTAGCAGCGTGCAGGTTAACGCAGGTTTGACACGTTCAGTCGGGCAGCGCGATCGGGAACGAGCGCGCGCAGAACTCGCAATCGACATGAACCATGCCGTCCTCCGCCGCCATCGCGGCGCGTTCCTCGGCCGGGAAGCGCGTCAGCACGCTCCGGATATGCTCGGGCGAGCAGCGGCAGCCGCGCGACAGCATCGCGGGATCGAGCACGCGCACCTCGTCCTCCTCGTTGAACAGACGCCACAGCAGTTCGTCGAACGGCAGCGTCGCGTCGGTCAGCTCGGCGGGGCTGATGGTCGCGGCGAGCGCCTCGACATGCTCCCATTCCGGATGGTCGAGCCGGGTGTGCAGCCGCTCGCGCCCTTCCTCCCCCTCGGGCAGATGCTGAACGAGCAGCCCGCCGGCGATCGTGCGGCCGTCGGGGCGCCGCTTGACCGCGACGCGCACCAGGCTCGGGATCTGCTCGGACTGGGCGAAGAACAACTCGGTCGCCTCGGCGAGCGAGCCGCCCTCGAGCGGGACGATGCCCTGATAGCGTTCTCCAGGAGACTCGCTGCCCGGGAGGGACGCCTGATCGAAGGTGATCGCAAGATAGCCCTTGCCGAACAGCGCGAACAGCGAGGGCTCGACCGGAGCCTCGGCGAGCCGGTCGGCGTCGTGGCGCAGATAGCCGCGCATCTCGCCGCCCCTGTAATCGACGACGAGCAGGTCGATCACGCCGCCCTCGGTCTGCGCCTGGAGGGTGAGCTGGCCCTCGGCGTGCTTGAGCGTCGAGCCGAGCAGCGCTCCCAGCACCAGCGCCTCGGCGAGCAGGCGCGCCAGCACCGGCGGATAGTCATGCGCGTCGAGGATCGCATCGAGCGCCGGCCCGAGCCGTACCACCCGCCCGCGCGCATGGCGTGACGCGATGGTGAAACCACGGACGGTGTCGAGCGTGGCGCTGGTGGTGAACATATGCAAAATCTCGACGGGAGTGCGCTACACGGCTATATCTGGTGGGCACCACCGTATTTCCACCCTCATCCCAGCAGCCCGAAGCACCACAGCAGCACCGACTTCTGCGCGTGCAGCCGGTTCTCGGCCTCGTCCCACACCGCGGATTGCGGCCCGTCGATCACGCTGTCCGCGACCTCCTCGCCGCGATGCGCGGGCAGGCAGTGGAGGAAGGTCGCGCCGGGCGCCGCCGCCGCCATCAGGGCGGACGTCACCTGATAGGGCGCCATCGCGGCGAGCTTGGCCTCGGCATGGGCCTGCCCCATCGAGATCCAGGTATCGGTGACGACGATGTCGGCGCCGATCACCGCGGTCGCCGGATCGCGCTCGATCCGCACCGTGCCGCCGAGCTGGGTGGCGGTGCCGATCGCGTCTTCGTGGGGATCATAGCCTTCGGGCGAGCAGACCACGGTCTCGAACCCCATCAGCGCGCCCGCCTCGATGATCGAGTGGAGGACGTTGTTACCGTCGCCCAGCCACGCCCAGCGCGCGCCCGCGAGGCTGCCGCGCCGTTCGATCACGGTCAGCATGTCGGCCATGATCTGGCAGGGATGGCTCCAGTCGGTCAGCCCGTTGATGACGGGCACGTCGGCGTGCGTCGCCATCTCGACCAGCTTGGCATGATCGTCGGTGCGGATCATGATGGCGTCGACGAAACGCGACAGCACGCGCGCCGTGTCTGCCACGCTCTCGCCGCGGCCGAGCTGCATCGTGCCCGCATCCATCACGATCGTCGTGCCGCCCAGCTGGCGCATCGCCATGTCGAAGGAAACCCGCGTGCGTGTCGAGTTCTTCTCGAAGATCATCGCCAGCGTACGCCCGGCGAGCGGTGCGTCGGGATCGGGCGCGCCCTTGGCTCTGCCCGCACGCGCCGCCTTGCGCGCCTGCGCGTCCGCCAGCATCGCGGCGATCGCGCCCGCACCGGCATCGGCAAGATCGAGGAAGTTGCGGATCGTCATGGTCACCCCTTGCCCCCTAGTCTTTCGCTCGGTGCGAACGGGGGGAAACGCCGTGGGTCAATCGTCGCTCGGTGGCGCATAGCTGCGCGCCGCAGCGCCGAGCCTGTCGATGAACTCGTCGATATGGCTCTGCTCGATGACCAGCGGCGGTAGCACGCGCGCGACGTTCTCGCCCGCGCCGACCAGCAGCACCGGGCCGAACGTAGCATCCTGACTCAGCCCGA
>CAZZZX010000364.1:0-3895 GCA_964658585.1 uncultured Novosphingobium sp. | reverse complement strand
GCCGCGCGCGGCGCCGCCGGCGGCGAGCGCGTCGATGAAGCGCGCCACGAAGCCCGTCCCGCAGCCGGCGAGCGCGGTATAGGCGTCGAAGGCGGCCTCGTCCTCGATCCACTCGATCAGGCCGAGCGGGGCGAACAGCGCGGCGATGCCGTCGCGCAGGCGATTACCGGCGGGCGCGTGGATCATCACCACGCCCTCGCCGATCGCCACCGGCAGATTGGGCATCACCCGGACAATCGCACGCGCCTGGGGAAACAGCGCGCCGAGCGTCGCGGTATCGACGCCGGCGAGGATCGACAGCACCACCGTGTCGCGCCCGACCACCGGCGCGAAGGGCGGGCCGGCGTCGCCGAGCATCTGTGGCTTGAAACCGAGCATCAGCAGCGCCGGCGCCGGCCCCTCCGCGGGCGGGGCGGTGACCACGGTCACGCCGCGGGCGACCGCCGTGCCCGACGGCCGCACCACCGTGACCCGCGCCGGATCGAGCCCGCTGTCCAGCCAACGCGCCAGCATCGCGCCCGCCATCGCGCCGCAGCCGGCGAGCCAGAGCGGACCGCCATCGTTCAACACGTCAGGCTTCGCCCCGGGTCTCGATCAGCGCGGCGGCGATCGCCTCGGCAGGCGACTTGTCGCCCCACAGCACGAACTGGAACACCGGATAGAAGCGGTCGCACTCGTCCATCGCGGTTTCGACCAGCGTCTCGGCCTGGTCGATCGCCAGTCCGCCATCGCCCTCGACCAGCGTCGCGTTGCGGTAGAGCGCGAGGCCGGACGAGGCCCACAGCTCGAAATGGCCGAGCCAGAGCTGCTCGTTGATGAGGCCGATCGCCTCGTACACCGCGCTGCGCTTGTCGGCGGGGACGCGGATGTCGGGGAGCGCGAGGAACTGCAACACGCGGTCCTCGGGCCGCCATACCCCGCGCAGCTCGTACTGGGTCCAGCTGCCTTGGACGGTGGCGATGATCTCGTCTTCGCCGAGCCGCTCGGAGGTCCAGCCATGCGCCTCGAAATAGGTTTCGAGCATGTCGATGGGAGCGCTGACGTCGCGCGCGCCCTCATCCTCCTCGTCGAGCATCATCGATCGGTTCCCCACGCGCACGCATCCGCAACAAGTGTGGCGGCGCGCGCCCTATGGAGCAAGACGGGCTGTGCGGAAAGCTGTGGACGAAACGGGATCAATCTGTGGGCGGCGTATCGGCGGTCGGTGCGGCGGCGGGGCGCGCCGTGCCCTCCAGCGCATCGAGCCGCGCCTTGAGCCGATCGGCCTCGTCGCGCGCCGCCGCCGCCATCGCCTTGACGGCTTCGAACTCGTCGCGACCGACGAAATCGGCGCCGCCCATGAAGCTGCGCATCCGCTCGCGCATCTGGCCCTCGGCCTCGCGGCCCGCGCCCGCGACCGTGCCGGCGATGCCGTTCAGGAGCTTGGCGAAATCGTCGAACAGGCGGTTCTCGGTCTGCATGGCGTGGTCTTTCCCGGAGATCAGAGCTGCACTTGGGTGCTGCCGGTCGCCGGTGCAAGCGTGCCGGCGACAGGATTGAGCGCCTCGATCCGCTGGTTGATCCAGGCGGCGAAGCAGATCCACGCCAGATAGGGCAGCATCAGCAGCGCGGCGCGGCGCCGCACCCGCGCGAAGGCGAGCAGCGTCGCGATCGTCGTCACGATCATCAGCAGGATCGTCGCGAGCGCGAGATCGATGCGGTGGAGCGCGAAGAACAGCGGCGACCAGGCGAGATTGAGGACGAACTGGACGACGAACAGCGCGATCGCGGGCGCGCGCCCCGCCGCGCGGCGCGCGACCAGGATATTCGACAAGGCCAGCCCAAGCAGGAGGTAGAGGATCGTCCAGGCGATCGGAAACAGCCAGCCGGGCGGGGTCGCGGCGGGCTTGGCGAGCGCGGCATACCAGGCATTATCGCTGCCCGAGCCCGCCACCGCGCCCGAGACGATGCCGAGGAACAGGACGAGCGGCACCGTGACCAGCGCGACGCGGACATAGGACATGCGCAGCTGCCCGGCCGATGCCAATTCGCTCATCCGACCTCCAGCCGCACCCCCGCGCGCCTGCCCTATCGCGTCACGGCGCGGCGTCAACCGCCCGTTTTTCCGCGCCGATCAGGAACTCGACATTGCCCTCGGGGCCGGTGATCGGGCTGGTGGCGAGCCCGGCGACGCTCCAGCCGCTCGCCTCGAGCCAGTCGCGTACCGCGGCGCAGACGCGATCGTGGATCGCGGGATCGCGCACCACGCCGCCCTTGCCGACCTCGCCGCGCCCCGCCTCGAACTGCGGCTTGACCAGCGCGACCAGCCGCGCGCCGGGTCGCGCCAGCGCGAGTGCGGCGGGCAGCACCTTGGCGAGCGCGATGAAGCTCGCGTCGCAGACCACCATGTCGACGGGTTCGGAAACCTGCTCCGCGGTGAGGTGGCGCGCGTTGGTACGCTCCATCACCACGACGCGCGCATCCTCGCGCAGCCTCCAGGCGAGCTGGCCGTGGCCGACATCGACGGCGTACACGCGTGCCGCGCCGCGGGTGAGCAGCACGTCTGTGAAACCGCCGGTCGAGGCGCCGACGTCGATCGCGGTCGCGCCGGCCGCGTCCCAGCCGAACCGGTCGAGCCCGTGCGCGAGCTTGAGCCCGCCGCGCGACACCCAGGGATGATCGCGGCCCTTGACCGTCAGCGGCGCGTCGGGGGCGAGCGGCTGACCCGCCTTGTCGATCCGCCGATCGCCCGAATAGACGAGCCCGGCGAGGATCAGCGCCTGTGCGCGGGTGCGGCTATCGGCCAGTCCGCGATCGGCGAGCAGCTGGTCGGCACGGACCGGTCGGCTCACCGAACCATGCTGCATTGCAACAAGTGCAACTGCCCGATCATTATCCGCAGTTGAAACATTTATTTCGTCGCTCTTATCTCTCGTTTCGTCGCGGCGAGGAGCCGCGGCGCGTACCAGTAGCACCGCGTAACGCTTAAAAGGACAGTCCACATGCAGAAGCTCGAAGGCGTCGCGATGATCGCGGGCTTCATCGGCGCTCAGGCACTGGCGATCGCCACCATCCTGATCCACTGATCCCGTCGCCCACGCGACCCCGGCCCCGAGGCCGGACACCCAAGCCGCCGAGGTCCACCCCGGCGGCTTTCGCGTGTCCTGGCCCTCTCCGCGCGGGGAGACGGCCCGGGGATCAGGCCCGCGCGCCGCCGATCACGCCGACCGAATTGTGGCGCAGCGCGCGCAGCACCGTCTCGACGATCGCGTCGGCATCAAGCCCGGCCTCGGCATATTGCTTCTCGGGCTTGTCGTGCGCCTGGAAGCTGTCGGGCAGGCGCATCGTGCGGATCTTGAGGCCGGCGTCGGTATAGCCCTCGTCCGAGGCCAGCGTCAGCACATGCGCGCCGAGTCCGCCGACCGCGCCCTCCTCGATCGTCACGATCACCTCGTGGTTGGCGAGCAGGCGGCGGATCAGCGCGACGTCGAGCGGCTTGGCGAAGCGCAGATCGGCGACCGTCGTCGACAGCCCCTGCGCCTCGAGCCGATCGGCCGCCTTGAGCGAATCGGCCAGCCGCGTGCCGAGCGAGAGGATCGCGACCTTCTTGCCCTCGCGCATCACCCGGCCCTTGCCGATCTCGAGCCGCTGCGGGGTCTCGGGCAGCGCCACGCCCGTGCCGTTGCCGCGCGGGTAGCGCAGCGCGATCGGGCCGTCGTCGTACATCGCCGCGGTGTGGACCATGTGGACGAGTTCGGCCTCGTCCGCCGCCGCCATCACCACCATGTTGGGCAGCGTCGCCAGATAGGTCACGTCGAACGAGCCCGCGTGCGTGGCACCGTCCGCGCCGACCAGGCCCGCGCGGTCGATCGCGAAGCGCACCGGGAGGTTCTGGATCGCGACGTCGTGGACGACC
>CAZZZX010000363.1:510-3897 GCA_964658585.1 uncultured Novosphingobium sp. | reverse complement strand
CGTTCGACCGGATCGCGGTTTCGGTCTATCAGGAGGACGATCTGTCGGTGCGCGACGTCCAGGTCGACGCGGCGGGCGACGTGCTGCTGCCGCTGATCGGGCGGGTCCATGCCGCGGGGCAGAGTTCGCAGGCGCTCGCCGCGCAGATCACGCGGTCGCTGGGCGAGCGCTATCTGGTCAATCCGCAGGTGTCGGTGATCGTCCAGGAATCGGTGTCGCAGAAGGTGACGATCGAGGGTTCGGTGATCGAGCCCGGGGTCTATGCGATCCAGGGCCGCACGACGCTGCTCGATGCGGTGGCGATGGCCAAGGGCACCAGCCGGGTGGCGGCGTTCGACGATGTCGTGATCTTCCGCCAGGTCGGCGACCGGCGCTACGGCGCGCTGTTCAACCTGAAGCGGATCAACCGCGGCGAGGCGCCCGATCCCGAGATCATCGGCAACGATGCGGTGGTGATCGGGCACAGCGACGTCAAGTCGGCGTGGCGCGATCTGTTGACCGCGGCGCCGCTGATCAGCGCGGCGGTGCTGGGCGTGCGCCCGTGACGGGGGGCGGGTTAACCGGATCGCCGGGTTTGGCGGCTATCGGACCGGCCGCGCGCCGTCCCGGCGCGGGCGGCGGACACGCGGCGACGGTGTCGGGGGCATGGGCATGAACAGGCAGTCGGAGATCGGGCCGATGGGGCTGGGCGCGCTGCCGATCGCGACGAGCCCGTTCGGCGAGAGCGAGCCCGGCCAGCAGGTCAACGTCGCGGCCACGCTGCGCCAGCTGTGGTCGGCGGTCTATCGCAACCGGCTGCTGATCGCGGGGATCGTCGCCGCCTGCCTGCTCTTGGGCGTGCTGGCGACGATGCTGGCGACGCCGCGCTACGCCGCCACCGCGACCGTCGAGATCGACCAGGAGGCGACGAAGGTTCTCGGCACCGAGGATACCCAGCCGGTTTCCGACCAGTCGGACATCGACCGCTTCCTGCAGACCAGCGTCGACGTGCTCAAGAGCCGGCTGGTCGCCGAGCAGGTGGTCAACACGCTCGGTCTGGCCGGCGACGACCGCTTCCTCGTCGCGATGGGGACCAAGCCGGCCGCGCTCAAGCCCGGCCGCGATGCGCGGCGCGAGGCGATCTACCGCCTCCTCGACGACAATCTGACGGTCGAGCTGCCGCGCAACTCGCGCGTCGTCGACATCAGCTTCAAGACGCCCGATCCGGCGCTCTCGCAGCGCATCGCCAACAGCTATGCGGACAATTTCATCCTGCTCAACCTCAAGCGCAAGTTCGATCGCTCGGCCTATGCGCGCGGCTTTCTCCAGCAGCAGCTGGTCTCGGCCAAGCAGCGGCTCGAGGATTCGGAGCGCGCGATGCTCGACTATTCGCGCTCGGTCGGGCTGATCGACGCGTCGGCGGGGATCGGCGGCAACGGCGAGGACGGCCAGCCGACGAGCGGACCGCGCAGCCTCGTCACCTCGGACCTGGTCGCGCTCAACGCCGCGTACGCGCAGGCGCAGGGCGTGCGGCTCGCCGCGCAGGAGCGCTGGCAGCAGGCGCAGGCGACGCCGATGCTGTCGCTGCCCGAGGTGCTCAACAACCCGACCGTCGGCGCGCTCACCGCGGCGCGCGCGCAGGTCCAGTCGGCCTACGACCAGGAGCGCCAGCGCCACCGCGCCGACTTTCCCTCGCTCCAGCAGATGGGCGCGCAGCTCGCCAGCTACGATCGCCAGCTGACCCGGCTGGCGGGCGACGTGCGCGCCTCGATCCGCGACCAGTACGAGACCGCCGCCAAGCAGGAGGCGGCGCTGCGGGGCCAGGTCGACGTGCTCAAGACCGCGACGCTCACCGAGCAGGACAAGTCGGTGCGCTACAACATCCTCAAGCGCGAGACCGACACCAACCGGACGCTGTATGACGGGCTGCTCCAGCGCTATAAGGAGCTGTCGGCCGAGGCCGGCGTCTCGTCCAACAACGTCTCGCTGGTCGACGATGCCGCGGTGCCCGACAAGCCGGTCAGCCCCAAGCCGCTGATCAACCTGGCGCTGGCGCTGCTCGCCGGGCTGGTGCTCGCCGGCGCGATCGTCTTCGTCCGCGAGAAGTTCGACGATGCGGTGCGCTCGCCCGAGGACGTGCAGACCAAGCTCGGTCTGACGCTGGTCAACACCGTGCCGCTGCTGAAGCCGGGCGAGACCCCGCAGGAGGCGCTCGGCGATCCGCGCTCGGCGCTGTCGGAAAGCTATGCCGCGCTGCGCACCAGCCTCGAACTGGTCGCCGCCGACGGGCTGCCGCAGATCCTGCTGTTCACGTCGAGCCGCTCGGGCGAGGGCAAGTCGACGAGCGCGTACGCCGTCGCGCGCGACTTCGCGCGGCTCGGCAAGCGCGTCGTGCTGATCGACAGCGATCTGCGGCGTCCGTCGCTGCACCGCACATTGGGGCTCGCCAACAACAACGGCTTCGCCTCGGTGCTGGCGCGGCATCGCGGGCTCGACGACGTCGTCCAGCCGACCGACACGCCGGGGCTGTCGTTCCTGTCCGCGGGCCCGCTGCCGCCGAGCCCCGCCGAACTGCTCGCCGGCGCCTCGCTCAAGATCGCGCTCGACACGCTCGCCCAGCGCTTCGACCTGGTCGTCATCGACGGGCCGCCGGTGCTCGGCCTCGCCGACGCGGTGATCCTGGCGAGCCATGCCGGCGGCACCGTCTTCGTCATCGAGGCCAACGGCTCGCACCACGGCCACGCCAAGACCGCACTCCGCCGCCTCCAATCCTCAGGCGCCGCCATCCTCGGCGCCCTCCTCACCAAATACGACGCCAAGAAAGTCGGATACGGATACGACTACGGATACTACGCCTATAACTATGGGCAGGATCGCCCCGCCGACGCCTGATCCTACCGTGCCGCGTCGGCGGCCTGCAGCCTGTCCTGCGTCCGGGTCAGGAAATCGCCCGCATCGTGGCGTTCGTGGAGCTGCTCCGCGGGATCGCCGGTGACGCGGTTGACCATCCGGCCGCGGATCACCGCGGGGCGCGCGGCGATCTGCGCCGCCCAGCGCCGGACATGGCGATAGTCCTCCACCTGGAGGAATTCGCCCGCGCCGTAGATCGCGCCCTGCGCGAGCGCCCCGTACCAGGGCCAGACCGCGATATCGGCGATCGTATAGGCGTCGCCCGCGAGATGGCGGTGGTCCGCGAGCCGCCGGTCGAGCACGTCGAGCTCGCGCTTCACCTCCATCGCGAAGCGGTCGATGGCATATTCGATCTTGATCGGCGCATAGGCGTAGAAATGGCCGAAGCCGCCGCCGAGATAGGGCGCGCTGCCCATCTGCCAGAACAGCCAGGACAGGCATTCGGCGCGCGCCGCACCCGCCGCGGGCAGGAAGGCGCCGAATTTCTCGGCGAGATGG
>CAZZZX010000363.1:0-500 GCA_964658585.1 uncultured Novosphingobium sp. | reverse complement strand
ACGCGGACCGGCTCGGGCCCGCTGCGGTCCATCAGCGCGGGGATCTTGGAATTGGGATTGACCGCGACGAAGCCGCTGCCGAACTGCTCGCCATCGATGATACGGATCGGCCAGGCATCGTATTCGGCGCCGGTATGGCCCGCCTCGAGCAGCTCCTCGAGCAGGATCGCGACCTTCTGCCCGTTGGGCGTCGCCAGCGAATAGAGCTGGAGCGGGTGCCGTCCGACGGGCAGCTCCCTGTCGTGGGTCGCGCCCGCGATCGGCCGGTTGATGCTGGCGAAATGGCCCCCGCTGGCCTTGTCCCAGATCCAGATCTTCGGCGGGGTATAGACGTCGTCGGTCATGGGAGCCTCCGGATCGATCGGGGATGCGCGGTCGCACCCTAGATCGCCCCGGCGAACCCCGTTTCAAGCCGGCCCGGAAACGAAAAAGCCGGGTCGTCGCCGACCCGGCAGATCGCTTCGACACCGATCATCTCGCCACCGAACGTCTCGACACCG
>CAZZZX010000362.1:0-3901 GCA_964658585.1 uncultured Novosphingobium sp. | reverse complement strand
GGCGCGACGATGGTCGCGCCGCGCATCGTGCTCGCCACCGTGCCGACCGAACGCCGTTTCGTGTTCGTCATTCAGCGCGGGGCGGCCGACGGGCTCGACATCGTCCGCCCGGTCGGCGATCCGGCCTATGCCGCCCTGCGCGCGCCGCTGCTGAAGGTCGCGGGCGGTGCGAAGCTCGACGGCCTGTTCGCGCTGCACCCGGCGCTTGTCGAGACCGCGACGATGTATGGCCAGGGCCAGGCTCTGTTCGTTCACGCGGTCGCTTCACCCTATCGCGACCGTTCGCATTTCGACGGCCAGAACGTGCTCGAGACCGGCGGGACAGCGCCCTATGCGGTCGCCGACGGCTGGCTCAACCGGCTGGTCGCGCTGATGCCGCGCGCCGCCGACGCCGCGATCGCGATCGCGCCGACCGTGCCGATGGCGCTGCGCGGTGCCGTGCAGGTCTCGTCCTATGCGCCTTCCGCCCTGCCCGCGGTCGCCGACGATCTGATGACGCGGGTGAGCGCGCTCTACGATGCCGACCCGCAGCTCCATCCGCTCTGGTCGTCCGCACTCGACGCCGAAGGACTGGCGGCAGGCACGACGCCCGGACACGATCCCACGAGCCTGGGCAAGCTCACCGCCGGCTTCCTGACCAAGCCCGACGGCCCGCGCATCGCGATGCTCGAGACGGTTGGATGGGACACGCATTCGGGGCAGGCGGGTCGTCTCGCCACCCAGCTCAAAAGCCTCGATGCGTTGCTCGTCGGCCTGCGCGATGGCCTTGGCCCGGCATGGGCGCAGACGACGGTGCTGGTCGCGACCGAGTTCGGGCGCACGGCGGCGGCGAACGGCACCGGCGGCACCGATCACGGCACCGGTGCGGTCGCGATGCTGGTCGGCGGCGCCGTCAGAGGAGGCCGCGTGATCGCCGACTGGCCGGGGCTGGCACCCGCGCAACTCTACCAGCAGCGCGATCTCAAGCCCACGACCGCGCTCGACGCGCTCATCGCGGGCAGCGTCGCCGAGGGCCTCGCGCTCGATCCCGGCCGCGTCGCGCACCTGTTTCCGGCGCACGGGCAGCCGCTGTCCGGGCTCGTCATCGCCTGAACGATCGAACTCGCACCCCTGTCCGGCAGGCGCGACGGATTTCGCCGCCGGCCCCGTTCAACGATCGTCGGGGTGCTCATGGGCACCCCGATCGGATCGAAGGAGACGTCATGAGAAAGATACTGCTTGCGAGCATCGCCGCCGGCGCCCTGCTGACCTCGGTCTCGCCCGCGATGGCGCGCGGGGGTTGCGGCTTCGGCTTCCATCGTGGCCCCTATGGCGGCTGCCGCCCGAACGGCGGCCCCGGCTACGGCCCCGGCCCGGTGGTGGTCGGCACCTTCTATCCCGGCCGCGGCTATTGGTACGGCAACCGCTACTGGCGACATCGCTATCGCTGGCACGGCGGCTGGCGCTATCGCTGAGCCCGTCCGCGGCGGAGCGGCCGCGACATGCTGGCGATCAGCCCGGCGTCGGCGCAGCGATGAGCGCCGGCGGCCGTTCGGCGCGGCGCGAACGGATCGAGCCGACGGATCCGCGCGACCCGCGCTGATCGCCGCACGGTCGTCCACACGGATCCTCCGCCGCATCGCTGCCGATTATCGCCGCCGGACGTTATCGCGCCGGGGCCGTCTTCGACCGGCCTGGAAAGGTTGGTCGCCGGCATGTCCGCAATTCACGTCCACCACGATTGCGGCCGCCCGTCGCGACACCGTCCGCCTGCCATGCGACCGGACGCATGAGGCCGACGCCCGAACCCGCCCGCGCCGGACAGGAGAGCGTCTGGACGTTTCCGCGTCCCGCGATCGCGGAGCCGTCGTCGGCGAGGGTCGTGATCGAGCATCGCGGCGTGATCGTCGCCGATACGCGGGCCAGCGTCCGGACGCTCGAGACCAGTCATCCGCCGAGCTACTACATTCCGGTCGCGGACATCCTGCCCGGCGCTCTCCGCCGCGCCGCGGGGACGTCCTTCTGCGAATGGAAGGGCGCCGCGCGCTATTGGGACGTGGCGATCGGCGACGTCGTCCTGACCGGCGCCGGCTGGAGCTATCCGACGCCGACCGACGCCTTCCGGATCCTGCGCGATCACGTCGCCTTCTACGCCGCGCCGTTCGATCGGTGCAGCGTCGATGGCGAGACCGTGGTGCCGCAGCCGGGCGGCTTCTACGGCGGCTGGATCACCAGCGCGTTCGCCGGGCCGTTCAAGGGCGTGCCGGGGAGCCGGTTCTGGTGACGGGAGCACGCACGCTTGGCGGATGATCGGGACGCTCCGCGCGGCCGCGCCGTGCCCCGCGGGCGGCTCGCGCGCCTCGGCGCGTTCGGGCGTCTCGCCGGGGGCGTCGCGGGCGGCGCGATCGCTGAGGGCGTGCGGCGGCTGGCGGACGGCGAGCGGCCGCGGATGCGCGACATGTTGCTCACCCCCGGCAACGTCGCCCGCGTCGCCGACCAGCTCTCGCACTTGCGCGGGGCGGCGATGAAGCTCGGGCAGATGATCTCGCTGGATGCGGGCGACTTGCTGCCCGCCGAACTGACGCAGATCCTGGCACGCCTGCGCGAGCGCGCGCACCACATGCCGCCGGCTCAGCTCCAGCAGGTGCTGGCGCGCGAATGGGGCGCGGACTGGCGGCGCCGGTTCGCGCATTTCGAGGGGCACCCGATGGCCGCCGCATCGATCGGTCAGGTCCATCGCGCGCGGCTCCCCGACGGCCGGCAACTGGCGATCAAGGTCCAGTATCCGGGCGTCCGCGAGAGTATCGACGCCGATGTCGACAACGTCGCCACGCTGCTCCGCGTCTCGGGTGTCCTCCCCCGAAGCCTGGATCTCGGCCCGCTGCTCGCCGAGGCCAAGCGGCAGCTCCACGAGGAGGCCGACTATCTGCGCGAGGGCGAACAGCTCGCCCGCTTCGGTTCGCTCCTCGCCGACGACCCCGCCTATGTCGTGCCGCGCCTCGAAGCGGAGCTGACGACCGCCCGCGTGCTCGCCATGACCTTCGTCGAGGGCGTGGCGATCGAGACGCTGGAGTCCGCAGACCAGGCGGTCCGCGATGCGGCGATGCGCTCTTTGGTGGCGCTCGTCCTGCGCGAACTCTTCGCGTTCGGACTGATGCAGACCGATCCGAACTTCGCCAACTACCGCTACCAGCCCGCGGACGGCCGACTGGTGCTGCTCGATTTCGGTGCGACACGGCCCGTCGCCGCAGCGACCGCCGAGGGCTATCGCCGATTGCTCGAGGCCGGGCTCGCCGGTGATCGCGACGCGGTGCGCGAGGCCGCGGTCGACGCAGGCTTTCTCGGCACGGCCGCGGTCTCACATCACCGCGTGCTGATCGACCGGATGATCGACGTCGTCATCGGCGAGCTGCGGCGCGAGGGTTCGTTCGACTTCGGGGACCGCGCCTTTGTCGGCGTGCTGCGCGAACACGGCATGACGATGGCGGCGGACCGCGAGACCTGGCACGTCCCGCCCGCCGACACGCTGTTCGTCCAGCGCAAGATCAGCGGCACCGCGCTGCTCGCCGCACGACTGCGCGCGAAGGTCGGTATTCGCACGATGCTCGTCGAGCAGCTCGCGGCGATGTCCGGTGGACCGCGGGGGTGATGGCGGAACGCTCTGCACCCGATCGGGCCGTGCCGCCGAGCCCGTCCAGCGCTCGGCCGCAGCCTTGCAACGGCCCGCCACATCCGTGATCGTGCGCGACGATATCTATCCGCCGAGCCGAGGACGATGCGCAGACCCCTTCCGATCGCCGCCGCCGCGCTGCTCGCCGCGGTCATGCCCCGGCAAGCCGACGCGGACTGTTCGCTGAAGAAGGTCGTCGAGCTGCCGGTGACGATGGATCGGATGGGCCCGATGATCGACGCGAAGATCAAC
>CAZZZX010000361.1:0-3910 GCA_964658585.1 uncultured Novosphingobium sp. | reverse complement strand
TATCAGGCGATCACCGTCGCGCCCGCCGCGATCGAACATGCCGTCGTCAATCTGCTGCGCTTCCACGAGGCGGAAACCGCGATCCTGTTCTGCGCGACGCGCGATGCGGTGCGCCGGCTCCATGCCAGCCTGCTCGAGCGCGGCTTCGGCGCGGTGGCGCTGTCTGGCGAGCATTCGCAGTCCGAGCGCAATTCGGCGTTGCAGGCGTTGCGTGATCGCCGCGCACGGGTCTGCGTCGCGACCGACGTCGCCGCGCGCGGCATCGATCTGCCGAGCGTCGGCCTCGTCGTCCATGTCGAACTGCCGCGCGACGCCGAGGTGCTCCAGCACCGCTCGGGCCGTACCGGGCGCGCGGGACGCAAGGGCATCGCGGTACTGGTCGTCCCCTATCCTCGTCGTCGCCGCGTCGAGGGGATGCTGCGCGATGCGCGGATCACCGCCGAATGGATGCCCGCCCCCGGCCGCGAGGCGATCGAGGCGCGTGACCGCGAGCGGCTGATCGCGACATTGCTCGCGCCGGTCGAGACCGATGACGAGGATCGCGTCATCGCCGAACGGCTGCTCGCCGAGCGCGAACCGATCGACATCGCCGCCGCGCTGGTCCGCGCGCATCGCGGCGCGATGCCCGCCGCCGAGGATCTCGACGACACGAGCGGACCGCCGGCGGGGCGCGAGGAACGCAATGCCGGTCCGCGCGCGGGGTTCGAGGATACCGTCTGGTTCCGGATGGACGTCGGCCGGCGTCACAATGCCGATCCGCGCTGGCTGCTGCCGCTGTTGTGCCGGCGCGGCCACATCACCAAGGGGGAGATCGGCGCGATCCGCATCGCCCCCAACGAGACGATGTTCGAGATTCCTCGCGCCAGTGCCGCCAAGTTCGCCGCCGCGGTCCGCCGCACAGCGGGCGCCGACGGCAGCGACGAGAGCGGCGTGCGGATCGAGCCCGCCCCCGCCGGCGCCGGCCCGCCCTCGGTCCGCGCGCCACGTCATGCCCGCGCGCACCAGTCGGCGCGCCGCTGAGCGGTCATGCGGCCGGGCGAAGCGGTCGCGGCGATCCTCGGGCGCGATCTGGACGACGCGCTCCTGCGGATCGCGAAACGGCCGTTCGTCTACGGCCTGTGCGGGGCGCAGGGATCGGGTAAGTCGACGGTAACGGGCCTCCTCGCGGCGCGGCTGCGGGGCGCAGGCCGCAGCGTCGCCACGCTCTCGCTCGACGATCTCTATCTGCCGCGCGATGCGCGTCTCGCGCTGGCGGCAGCGGTGCATCCGCTGTTCCGCACGCGCGGCGTACCCGGCACGCACGATGTCGTGCTCGGGCTGACGACGCTCGACGCGCTCGCCCGCCCGGGCAGCGTCGCATTGCCGTGCTTCGACAAGGCGCAGGACGATCGCGCCGATCCCGCCCGCTGGCCCCGCGTCGAGACGCCCGTCGACGTGGTGCTGTTCGAGGGCTGGTGCGTGGGCGCGCGGCCGCAATCGGACGCCGCGCTCGCAATCCCGATCAACGCGCTCGAACGCGACGAGGATCGCGACGGACGCTGGCGGCGCGCGGTCGATGCGGCACTGGCGGACAGCTATCGTCGCCTGTTCGATCGCGTCGATCGGCTCGCGCTGCTCGCCGCGCCGGGGTTCGGCGTGGTCGCCGGCTGGCGCCGCGAGCAGGAGCAGGCGCTCGCGAGCACCGGCGCCCACGTCATGGCCGATACCGAGATCGAGCGCTTCGTCGCGCACTACCAGCGGCTGACCGAGCATATCCTCGCCGAGATGCCGGCACGCGCCGATCTGGTGGTGCGGCTGGACGATCGCCGCTCACCCCTTCCGGGCTGAGCGAACGGAGAAAGCGGGCCGGCGTGTCTAATCGAACGCGCTCTTCGCCACGCGCGTCAGCCGGCACGCCAGATCCGCCTCGCCGCTCGCGACCAAATCATGGTCGCCCATGTCGACGATACCAGTCGAGAACACCACCGGGCTCGCCAGGTACATCCGGTCCGAGATCGACGCAGTCAGTCGCGGATCGGCCTCGATCAGCGGCACCGCGTCGGCGAGATGGAGCACCCGCCAGGGTTCGTCGCGGTCGAGCAGCGCCCAGAAGCTGCGATAGATGCCGATCCCGCCATCGGGCTCGACCCCGTGCCAGATCGTCCGCCAGCCGCGCGGGCCGAGCATCGGCGGCGTCCCCCCGCCGACCTTGAGCGCGGTCGCCGAGCCCCGGCGCGGGCGGATGCCGGGTTCGGCGAGCGGTCGCCAGTGGAGCGCATCGGGCGAAGTGGCGAGATTGATCGACGGCCCGCCCGCCCAGGGGCTGTCGGGCGGATAAGCGAAATAGAGCTCGCCCATCGGCCGGGTCAGCGCCATGAACCGTCCGCCGACCAGCCCCTCGAACAGCAGCATGTCCTTGTTCTGGTGATCGAGCACGATCCCCTCCAGCGTCCACGCCCTGCCGTCGCGCGAGCTGTGGAGCGTGGTGCAATGCCGCTCGGGGCTGACCGAGCAGGCGGTCATGTACCAGGTGTCGCCGATCCGGCTGATCCGCGGATCCTCGATCCCGGCGCTCTGGTACGAGGCGGCGGGTGCGATCGCGGCGTCGTAATGGATCGCGACGATGGCCGCGCCCGCGGCATCGAGCTCGACCGGCAACAGCCAGGACAGCGAGGTCAGCGCCATCTCGCGATTGGCGGCGCCGCGCAGCGCGAACCAGCGCGGATCGGGCATGTCGACCTGGATCTGGGGATAGGCGTCGAGGACATAACCGCCGGGCGTCCAGCGGATCGCGCGGACCATGCCGTCGCGCACCGGTTCGGCGAGCGCCTCGGCGATGCGGACCATCATCAGCAGGTTGCCGCCCGGCAGCCGAGTCAGCGCCGGATTGAACGCGCCGAGCACGAAGGTCGGCTCGGCGATCCCGCGGCGCAGCGGCGAACGGGCGAGATCGATATCGTCGGGGGTGAGGATCAGGCGGTCGTCGTCGTGCGTCATGCCGCCATCAGTCCCTCGGCGCCGCTTCGGTTCCGCGCGGTCAGCCGTGCCGCATCCCGACCAGCGCGAACGGCACCCCCTGCGGATCGGTCGCCTGCAGGACGAAGGCGCCGCCCGGTACCGCCACCGGCGCGAAGGCGATCGTGCCGCCGCTGCCGGTCACCCGCGTCGCCGCGGCGTCGATATCGTCGACCGCGAAATAATAGCGCCAATGCGAGGGATAATCGGGCGCAGTCATCATCGCGCCGCTTTCCTGCCCGGCGATGCGGATCAACTGGTAGGTGCCCATCGGCCCCATGTCGATCGCCGCGCCCTTCTGCCAGCCGAACAGCGCCGCGTAGACCGGATAGACCGCCTGCCAGTCCTGCCGGACGACGAGCTCGTGCCAGCCGACCGTGCCGGGGGACATGTAAGGTAGCGGCTCGGGCGCTTCGCCGACGCCCCTGAACAGCATGAAATGCGCGCCGTGCGGATCCGCGACGACCGCCATCCGGCCGACCTGCGGGATGTCGAAGGCGGGCTTGGGGACGCTGCCGCCCGCAGCCGCGAGCGCCGCGGCCCGGGCATCGACATCGTCGACGCCGACATAGCCGTACCAGCTGTCCGGGGCGTCCGCCGGTCGATCGGGCGGGGGCGGCATGATGCCGACGATCCGCCGATCGCCGACCTTGCCGAGCCGATAGTCGAATCCGGGCATCGCGACCACCTCGATGCTCCAGCCCACGACCTCGGCATAGAAGGCGGCCGCCGCACCCGGATCGTGCGTGATGAGTTCGTACCAGACGAAACCGCCGTCGGTCATGACACCCTCTCCCGTCCGGTCGCACCCGCCAGCGCGACGAGTTGCTGCGCCGCGGCGCTGTCGTCCGGCCCCTGCATCAGCTTCTGCGTGAGCAGCATCGTGATCCGCCCCGCGACGGGATCGACATGCATG
>CAZZZX010000360.1:0-3922 GCA_964658585.1 uncultured Novosphingobium sp. | reverse complement strand
CGCTGGTGCCGACTCCGACGCGGATGCCGGCACTGCCGTGCCCGTTGCCGCACTGACCGTGCCGGTCGCGCCCGTCTCCGCATCGAGCGCCTTCAGCAATCCGCGGAATTCCATGCGCTCGTACAGCGCGCGCAGGTCCGGACGGCCGAGCGACACGATCGCCAGCGGGATGCCCAGCGCGCGCGCCGCCGCCGCGATCGGCGCACCGTCGACCGTGTCGACCGCGAGCAGCGTGAACCACAGGCCGAGCCGGTCGTGGACCGAGCGGCCGTCGTCCAGATAGACCTGCGGCAGGCGCGCGCCCGGCCAGGTCGTCGGGTGATAGGTCAGCGGATCGATCGCCGGCGGATCGGGCTCGGCGCAGATCACCGGCGATGCGTCGTAGCGATAGCCGAACTCGACGCCCCAGCTCTCGTTCTCCGCATTGCCCAGCGCTGCGATGCGTCTGCCGACGGCGGCACGCCTGGCGTCGGCCTCGGGCCCCGCGCCGGTCAGGTCGCCCGCCTCGGCATAGACCGCACCGATCGCCAGCCGGACGTTCATGTGGCGACGCGCCGCCTCGAGGTGCCACCACGCGGTCGGCAGGCGTTCCGCCTCGTAGGCGTCGAGCAGCGCGTCGCCGCCCCAGCCCTGGACGCAGGCGGCGAGCACCCAGGACAGGCCCGCCGCATCGGCGATGCCGGAGTTCATGCCGTAGCCGCCGGTCGGGATGAACTGGTGCGCGGCGTCGCCGGCGAGCAGCACGCGTCCGGAGCGATAGCGCTGCGCGACGACGAAATTGGCAGTCCAAGGATTGGCCTGGAGGATCTCGTAGTCGAACGACGTGCCGACCCAGCCTTCGAGCACGTCCTCGGGGCGCATCTCGTCGATCCCCATGCCGGGGATCAGCCACGCCTGGAGCGTGTAGATGTCATGGTCGTTCTGCGCGATGATCGTGCCGCCGCCGGTCTGGAGATGATAGACCGGCCCCCATCGCTGCAGCAGATCGCGGGCGTCGGTGCGGAAATGGACCATGTGCGCGCCCGCCACCGCCATCTCGCCGTCGAGTTCGATCCCCAGCCGCCGCCGCACGCGGCTGCCGCCGCCGTCGCACCCGGCAAGATAGAGGCAGCGCACCGTCCGGAGCGTGCCGCTCGCGCAATCGCCGATCTCGACGGTGACCCCGTCGTCGTCCTGCTCGACGATCCGCTCGAACGCGGTGCCGAAGCGCACGTCGATCAGCGGATTGGCGTCGATCGCGCGCTTGAGCACCGGCTCGATCTGCACTTGGCTGACGCGCAGCGGCGGCTCGCTGGCGTGGCTGCCGTCGTTCTCGGCATGGATGATGGCGCGCTTCGCGTTGGCGGACGGATAGTGGAAGCGGTGGAGTTCGTGGCCGACCAGCGAGGTGATCCACGAGATGTCGAACGCGTTGTCGCGCGGCACGCCGGCATCGCGCAGCGCCTCGGCGAGGCCGATCTGCTTGAACAGCTCCATGCTGCGCGCGTTGGTCAGGTCCATCTTGGGATGGCGCGTGGTGTCGGCATTGCGTTCGATCAGCATCGATCGCACGCCGTACCGCGCCAGGTTCAACGCCAGCGTCATTCCGACCGGGCCGCCGCCCGCGATCAGCACGGGGGCTTCGATCAAGTCAGCCATTCAGCGATCCATCTCTCGAGCCTGTTCTTGTCCGGTCGGCCCCGGTCGTTGGAGGCGCAGCACGTCGCACCCGCCAGACCCCTGTCTCGGAACAAACCAGATGGTCAGTTTGTGAGCGAAAGCCGCACGTGCGTCAAGCGATCCCGTCGGCGCTGTCGCCGGCCCCGCTGCGGAACGGTGTGGCCCGACGGTTGCATTCGCAAGACCGGCCTGCCAGTAAATTACCGTGTCGATGGGTCGAAGCCGATGAGGGCGGGCAGCAAGATGGATTGCAATGGCGAGTAAGGCTCCGCGCGCGAGCCGCGGCGGCCGAACCGCTGTCCGCTTGATCGACGACCCCGTCGAGACCGCTAGCACTCCGGTCGTTCAGTCCGCCGCCGCTTCGCGCAAGGGCAAGCTCCGCCGGGGCGAGGAAGTGCGCGAGCGCATCCTGGCCGCCGCGCTCGAATGCTTCGGGGCGTTCGGTTTCGAGGGCACTTCGACCCGCGCGGTGGCCGAGCGCGCCGACGTCACGCACACGCTGGTCCTCTACCATTTCCAGTCCAAGGACCAGTTGTGGATCGCGACGATGGAGGCCGCGCTGCTCGGCAAATATGCCGATGGCGTGCGGGCGATCCTGGAGGATGCGGGCGCGCGCAGCGCCAAGGACGTGCTGGCCGCCTATATCGATCAGTTCGTGCGCATGTCCGCGCGTCAGCCGCAGATCCATCGCATCCTGACGACCGAGGGAAATCAGGAGACGGCACGGCTGAAGTGGCTGATCGACAACATGATCCGATGGCATTTCACCGCGGTGCGCGATCTCATCCGGCGTGGACAGGCCGAGGGCACGGTCCGTGAATGCGACGCGGCCCGGCTATATTATCTGATTATCGGCGCAGGCGGCACGCCCTTCACCCTCGCGACCGAATACAGGGCGACGACCGGTCGCGACGTGTTTTCGGAGAGCGAGATCCTGCGCAACATCGCCTTCATCTACGAGATGGTGTTCATCTGAACGACGTCCGGGCGATGATCTCTCTTGACCATTTGGACTGTAATGCGCATCCTGCCTCCACCTGATGGCGGAGAGGTGGCGGACGGGTCCTGACCGACAGGCGCGATCCGGTTCCCCGCCGTCCCATGCTCGGAGAGGCGACATGACGGTTGATGCGCTGGCGCGGAACGACGGCAAGGACGCGGCCGGCACGGACGCGGTCAGGGCGATCTCGCCCGAACGGCTCGCGCATTTCGTGCTGCGGACTTCGCGGTTCGAGGAACTGGTCGACTGGTATCAGACGGTGCTCGGCGCGACACCGGCGTTCCGGAACGACATCCTCGCCTTCCTCTCCTACGACGAGGAGCATCACCGCGTCGCGATCCTGGCGGTGCCCGATCTCCAACCCCAGCCCGAAGGCGTCGCCGGGGTCCATCACAATGCCTTTACCTACGCCACGCTCGGCGACCTGATGGCGACCTACGAGCGGCTGCGCGATCTCGGCATCAAGCCGGTCTTCCCGATCAATCACGGCCCGACCACGTCGCTGTATTATGCCGATCCCGACGGCAACCAGATCGAGCTGCAGGTCGACAATTACGACACGATCGAGGAGGCCACCGCCTTCTTCTACTCCGACGCCTTCGCCGAGAATCCGATCGGGGTCGAGTTCGATCCGGACGAGCTGCTGCGCCGGTTGCGGGCCGGCGAGCCCGAGGACGAGCTCAAGCGGCGGCCGGATATCGGCAGGCGCGGCCTCGCCGACATCAAGCTGCGCTGACCGACATGGTGCAGCTTGCCGACCGCTTCGCCGCGACCGATGTCGTATATCGCTTCTTCCGTCTCGTCGACGATGGTCGCGCGGCCGAGACCGCGGCGCTGTTCACCCCCGACGCCACGCTGACCTTCGGACCCGGCGCGCCCAAGCCCGGTACCACGCAGGGCAAGGACATCCCGGCGGCGATGGCGGCGCGGCAGGCGATGACCCACGTCACCACGCGGCACGTCCTGTCCAACCTCTCGGTCGAGGGCGGGGCGGACGGCGTGCTCACGATCCGCTCGCTGCTCACGCTGTTCCGATCCGACGACGACAGCCGCGACAGCTATCCCGCCTCGGTCGCCGATATCGAGGACGTGCTGGTCCGCGTCGGCAATGGCTGGAAGATCGCGGCGCGCATCATCACCCCGGTATTCAATCGCGCCACCTGAGCATCGCACCCGAACGACGCGACGCCGCGACGAGCCGCGCCGCTCCAGGAGAATGGTATTGGCCGGACGGCTGGCAGGCAAGATCGCGATCGTCACGGG
>CAZZZX010000359.1:0-3931 GCA_964658585.1 uncultured Novosphingobium sp. | reverse complement strand
GATCGCAGGCGCCTTCCTCACCACCGCCTGCAACACCGTCGCCGGCGCCGGCAAGGACGTTTCGTCGGTCGGCCATGCCACCACCAAGGCGGCCGATCAGTCCAAGTAAGTGACGCGGCCCGCAGGCCCCGTCAGCGGAGGGCGTCGCCGGTACGACCGGCGGCGCCCTCCGTCGTTTCAGACCTCGACAGCGGCCTCCGCGATCCGCCGACGTTCGGTGAACAGGATCGCGATCAGCGCGAACTCGTAGAGCAGCACCAGCGGCACCGCGAGCAGCAGCATCGAGACGATGTCGGGCGGCGCCAGTACCGCGGCGATCGCGGTCACCGCGACGATCGCGTAGCGCCGGCCCCTGACGAGCTGGGCGCGCGTCACGATCCCTGCGCGCTCGAGCAGCATCAGCAGCACCGGCAGCAGGAACGCTACCCCGAAACCGAACAGGAACTTGGTGACGAACGAGAGATAGTTGCCGATCGCGGGCAGCGCCTCCTGCTGGACGCCACCGATATTGCCCTGGAAGCCGAGCAGGAAGTGCAGCGCCAGCGGCATTGCCGCGAAATAGGCGAGCGCGGCGCCCGACAGGAACAGCACCGGGGTCAGGATCAGGAACGGCCGCAGCGCGCGCTTTTCCTTGGCATAGAGCCCGGGTGCGACGAACCGCCAGACCTGGTTGGCGACGATCGGGAAGCTCACCATCAGCGCGGCGAAGAAGGCGACCTTCACCTTGGCGAAGAACGCCTCGAAGATGTCGGTGTAGATCAGCTTGCCCTGACCCGCGCGCAGCAGCGGCTGGACCAAAAAGGCGAAGATGTGCTCGGCAAAGTAATAACACACCAGAAAGGCGAGGAAGAGCGCGCCGAAGCTCCAGATCAGCCGTCGCCTGAGCTCGATCAGATGCTCGAGCAGGGGCGCGCGCGTGGCATCGAGATCGTCCTCGCCCTCGGCCATGAGGTCAGCCGCGCTCGCCGGTCGGCGCGGCGGTCTCGGACAGCGGACGCATCACCGCAGGCGGTGGCGGGGTCTCGTCGCCGGTCGCCGCGGGCGGGGCGGGGAGCTCCGCGATCGGCGGCGCGGCATGGCCTTCGATCAGCGCGGCGTGCTCGCGCATGATCCGCTCATTCTCCGCCTTCCACTTCTGTTCCATCTCGGCGAGTTCGGCCTCGCGCACCATCTCGTCCATCGCCGAGCGGAACTGGCTCGCCATCCGCCGTCCGCGGCCGATCCACTGGCCGACCACGCGCATCACGCGCGGCAGGTCCTTGGGGCCGATGAAGACGATCGCGACCACGGCCACGAGCAGCATCTCGGACGGTGCGATATCGAACATCGCGGCGGTTCAGTCCAGGCGAGGGTGCGCGATCAGGGCTGCGGACGGTCGTCGCGCATCGGCTGGAGATCGCGATCCGCGGACGGCTCGAGCGGCGGCTGCGCCTGGAGACGCGGTGCGGGGCGCGGCGGCGCGGCGGGCGCGTCGTCGTGATCGTCCTCAGCCATGCCTTTCTTGAACTGCTTCACGCCCTTGGCGACGTCGCCCATCATCGCGGAGAATCGGCCGCCGCCGAGCAGCAGCACCGCCACCACGGCGAGGAGCAGGATATGCGGGAGCGACAGGCCCATCGGAAGTCTCCTCAGAATGCAGCCTATCTAGGCGTCTTCGCCCGCGCTTTCCACCTCCGCCTCGAACATCATGCCCTCGACCGCGATATCGACCGGATCGAGCAGCCCCGCGGCGCGCAGATCGTCGATCCCCGGCAGGTCGCGGCGACTGGCGAGGCCGAAATGATCGAGGAAGGCCGGCGTGGTCGCATAGGTGAGCGGCCGGCCCGGCACCTCGCGTCGCCCGGCGGGGCGGACCCAGCCCGCATCCATCAGCGCGTCGAGCGTGCCCTTGCTGATCTGCACGCCGCGGATCGCCTCGATCTCGGCGCGGCTGACCGGCTCGTGATAGGCGACGATCGCCAGCGTCTCGATGCCCGCGCGGCTGAGCTTGCGCGGTTCCTCGCGGGTGCGGCGCAGGATGTGCGCGAGATCGGGCGCGGTCTCGAAATGCCAGCGCCCGCCGCGCTCGACCGGGCGGACGCCGCGACCGTCATAGGCGCGCACCAGACCGGCGAGCGCGCGCGCCACGTCGACATCGCCCGCGACCGCCGCGATCTCGGCGACCCCCAGCGGTGTCTCGGCAGCGAACAGCACCGCCTCGACGATCCGCTCTGCCTCCGTCATGCCGCACGTACCCAGAGCGGCGCGAAGGCCTGGTCCTGCCGGAGCTCGATCCGCCCCTGCCGCGCCAGCTCGAGCATCGCGAGGAAGCTCGATGCGCGTGCCGATCGCGCCAGCGCAGGCTGGGCGCGGTCGGGCACGAACGCTTCGAGCGTCGTCCAGTCGAGCGTCGCGCCGAGCGCCTCCTCGACCCGGCGGATCGCCTCGTCGAGCGTCATCACCGGGCGCCGCGAGACGATGTGCATCACCGGCCGGTTGCGCGCCTGCACCGCGCCATAGGCGGCGATCAGATCGAACAGGCCGGCCTGCCAGTCGGGCTTGCGGATCAGCTTGAGGCCGGGCGGGTCGCCGCGCGCGAACACGTCGCGTCCCAGCCGGTCTCGTCCCATCAGGCGCGCACCCGCCTCGCGCATCGCGTCGAGCCGCTGGAGGCGGAGCTGGAGGCGCAGCGCGAGTTCTTCGGGCGAGGGCTCGATCTCGGGGTCGCGCGGCAGCAGCAGGCCGGATTTGAGATAGGCGAGCCACGCCGCCATCACCAGATAGTCCGCGGCGAGTTCGAGCCGCAGCGTCCGCACCCGCTCGATGAAGGCGAGATACTGTTCGACCAGCGCGAGGATCGACAGCTCGCGCAGATCGACCTTCTGCACGCGCGCCAGCGTCAGCAACAGGTCGAGCGGGCCCTCCCAGCCGTCGATGTCGATGGTGAGGATGTCGGGCGCGGTCTCCATGACGTCATGCTAACGCAGGTCGTGGCGCATCGCTATGCGGCTCGTCTCCCGTTCGGTTCGAGCGGCATCGCGCGACCCTCGGATGCGCCGGTCGAGAACGCGCGACCGGCTTCTCGACTGCGGGTCTCGACGGCGCTCGACCCTCCGCCCGAAGCCAACGGACCGGGACAGGGCGAACGGTTTCTGAAATCCACGCCATCGCCTACAGGGACAGGATGCCGCTCCTTCCCGTCACCCGCAGCATCGCGATCGACAGCGAGGAGATCGCCGAGAGCTTCACGCGCGCCTCAGGCCCGGGCGGTCAGCACGTCAACACCACCGACAGCGCGGTGCTGCTGCGCTTCGACGTCGCCGCCTCGCCCAACCTGCCCGACATGGTCAAGCGCCGGCTCGTCGCTCTGGCGGGCTCTCGGATGACCCAGGCCGGCGTGCTGGTGCTGCGTTCCGAAGGCTCGCGCAGCCAGGAGATGAACCGGCGCGAGGTCCGCGAGCGCCTGCTCGCGCTGATTCGCGAGGCCACGATCGTCCCCAAGACGCGCCGCCCGACCAAGCCCGGCAAGGCCGCCAGGGCCCGACGGCTCGACAGCAAGGGCAAGCGCTCGACGGTCAAGAGCCTGCGGGGCAGGGTGATCGAGTGACGATCGGCGCGACGGGCACGCTGTCGCCGGACGGGCCGGGGATGCCTGCAAGCATTGGTCGCAAGCTGCTCTCGTGAAACTCCGCAATCGGGACGACAGCGGACGACCGACCTTCTGATTGAACGCTCGCTCACACGGTTTTTTCGAGTTCAGTCAGAACTCCAAGAGGACAACAGTCCAGAACAGCGTCATATGAGCAATCAGCGCGACCGATCCTGCAGTCGATACGTCCTTAACTCAGTGTCTCGGGCTGATTGAACCAGATCAACGCAGCAGCACCGAATGCGATGCTGGCCGTCGCCATGGCAATCGGAAGGCCGACCGATCCGGCAAGTGTCGCGGTGA
>CAZZZX010000358.1:0-3941 GCA_964658585.1 uncultured Novosphingobium sp. | reverse complement strand
TGTCACTCGGCCTCCGCGCTTGGGCCTGCGAGTTCTGATCACTGAATCTTGGTATCAGCCGTCAAATCATTCCGGATCGTCAGCATCGGCATGGTCACCTCCATGCCGCCCTATGAATCACCACTTCGATCCGTTGGGAACCCCCAACGACCTCAGAAAGGCTGCGAAGGCACAAACGTGGCGGACATAGTCGTGCTGGGTTCGCGCCCGCATCGAGCGCATCGCCGTGTCGTCGAGCATTCGCTGGCGCAGCGGGGTGACGGGCCGTTCGACCGTAAGAGTTGTAGAGTTGCCATGGGGCGTTCCTCTCGTTGAAGACACTCCATCGTCTTCCGCCGTCCCCGGGCAGCCAAACCTCAGGGCAAGGGCGCTACATCACCACCAATAGCAGTGTTGCGCAGCGGCTACGTGCATTGGGTCATCCAGACGGCGGCGGACATCGTTCACGATCACCGGAAACGTATCTCTAGCCGCGAGTTACCAGCTGCTGTCCCAAAGGCTCACTGGAAGGCGCCGGCCTTCAGCCGGCCAGCGCCGGCCGCTCACGCCGCGCCCGCTGACGCAAGGGAGATCCGTCGGTCGAATGCCCATGAGATCCTCAACATACCATACCGGCGCATCGCGTCGCTAACATTCTGTGGGACGAAATGGCAATCAGCGCCTAGCCTAAACAGCACAAAACAAACACAAACAGCTATTTACGGCTTGACCGTGGTGACCCCTACGACCCCCTTGGAAAACAGCGCCCAATAATGGCATCCGCCAATCCCGGAAATACTTGTCTATGCGCGCTGTCTGAAACGTACTTTCAACACCTTGCCGCTGACCTTGAGTTGATCGAGATGGTCCGACCACCATTGGGCCATACGGACCCTTTCGGCCCAGTGTGCGCCCCTATGATAGGCGGCGCGAACCTTGTCGCGTTCGCCGTGAGCAAGTGCACGCTCAATGGCGTCAGGATGCCAAAGACCGGATTCGTTGAGGAGCGTGCTTGCTATCGCTCTGAACCCGTGGCTTGTCATCTCATCTTGGCCATAGCCCAAACGCCGAAGCGCGGTGTTGAGGGTGTTCTCGCAGATCGACCTTTGCGAGGTATGGAGCGCGGGGAAGAGGAACTCGCTCCGGTTGCCGAGTGCGCGTAGACCCTCGAGAAGGAACAGCGTCTGCCGCGAGAGCGGTACGGTGTGGGACTGCTTCATCTTCATTCGCTCGGCGGGAATGCGCCAGACCTTCTCGGCGAAATCGATCTCGTTCCATTTGGCTTGGCGCAGCTCGCTAGGTCGCAGATAGACATGCGGGGCGAGTTGAAGGGCGACTCTGTTCTCGGGACGACCTTCGTAGCCGTCGATCGCGCGCAGGAGTTGGCCGACCTTTAGCGGTTCGAGAATTGCCGCATGATGCTTTACGCGCGGAACGACCAATGCGCCTCTGAGGATCTCCGCAGGATTGCGATCAGTACGCAGGGTCGCAAAACCGTAGCGAAATACCCGACCGGCAAAGGCCCGTAAGCGTTGGGCGGTTTCATGATGCCCGCGGCGCTCGACGCGCTTGAGCGCGTCGAGCAGTTCGTGCGGAGAAACGGCTGAGATCGGCCGCGATCCGATATCACGATCAAGAAGGGTGAGAAACCACCGGGCTTTCTTCGTTGTCGCTGGAGATCGATCCTCGCGCTCCATCTTCTGGATATACTCCTCCGCGACAAGCCGAAACGTCGTTCGTGCCGCGATCTCTGCTTCCAGTTTCTGTTGCCGCTTCTCTTCGACCGGATCGACGCCATCGATCAGCTTGGCGCGGGCTTCGTCGCGCAGTTTGCGAGCCTGCTGGAGCGAGACGTTAGGAAAGTCGCCGAGCGAGAGCTTCTTTTCGATGCCATATGCTCTGAACCGGAAGCGCCACAGCAGGGCGCCGGACGGCTGCACGAGCAGGAACAGGCCATCGACGTCTGCAATCTTGTAGGGTTTGGCAGCGGGCTTGAGCGCCCGGATCTGAACCACCGTGAGCATGGGACCACGCCTTCTTAAACAGCTCGTGGTCCCTCGATTCGTGGTCCCTTTTGAGTGGACCTTAGCGGAACGAAGTGAGAAACCATGAGACCAATAAGGCTCAATATACCGCAGAAATCTGCGGTTTTCCAGACATGTTCATGGGATGTCCCGGTGCCGCCTACAGGACTCGAACCTGTGACCCCCGCATTACGAATGCGATGCTCTACCAGCTGAGCTAAGGCGGCGCGTCGGGCGATCTAGCAGCGCGGCCCGGTCGCCACAAGCCTGCGCCGCCACGGCCGCCTTTACCCATTCTAAACCATGGCGCGCGCAAGCTCGCGCGCAGGTCCGGTCGATCCGCCGGAATGGAGAGCGCGAGACCATGGACGAGATGCGGTCGGTCGGACCCGAGCCAGACGAGGCGCTGCCCAGCGCCGCCGACGACATGCATCACGATCGTCCGCCCGAGATCGGCAACGACGAGCGGCGTATGCATGTCCGCGCCTATAATTTCTGGGTGTCGCTGCTCGGCGGCCGGGCCTATCCGTCGGCCGACGATCTCGCGCCCGAACGGCTCGCGGACTTCGGGCCGCATTCGGTCCTGCTCGATTTCGGCAGCGACGTCGCCGACCCCACGATCGCCTATCTCGGCGAGACCCTGCGGCTCGAATGCTCGGTCGGGCGCGACCTGCGCACCATCGCGGACGTGCCGGCCCGCTCGCTGCTGTCGCGGCTCACCGATCATTATCTGCAGATCCTCGCCAATCGCGCGCCGATCGGCTTCGAGGCCGAATTCGTCGGCCAGCGCGGCAATCCGACCATGTATCGCGGCATCCTGATGCCGTTCTCGTCGGACGGCGCGACGATCGACTTCGTCTATGGAGTCATCAACTGGAAGGAGCTCGCCGAGCCCGACGTCGCCGCCGCGCTGATCGTCGAGGTCGAGCAGGCGATGGGCGCGATCCCGCAGGTGCCGGTCTGGGCGGACGGGCCGGGCGCCGGCTTCCTTGCCGATCCCGAGGATGCGATCGTCGTCGAGACCGCCGCCGATCTCGATCTCGATCTCGCCGGGCGGCTCGCCGCGGCGCGCGCGCTGGCCGAGGCGGCGCAGGGCGCGTCGCTGCGCAGCCGCTCCGCGCTGTATCGCGCGCTCGGACTCGCGCATGATTTCGCGCTCGCCGCCGATGCGCGCGGCGCGGATTATGCAGCCCTGCTCGCCGATGCGGGGATCAAGGTGCAGGCGCGCGCGCCGATGACCGCGATCGTCCGCCTGGTGTTCGGCACCGGCATCGACAAGGCGCGCGCCACCGAATTCGCCGCCGCGCTCGCCTATGCCCGGCGGATCGCGCTCCCTGCCGGCAGTTTCGCCGATTATGTCGAGGGGCAGCATGGCGGGCTGAAGGCGCTCGTCGCCGCCGAGCGCGACGCGCGTCGGCCCGCCGAGACGGTGCCCGGTCATGCCGAGATCGCACGCGCCGCGCTGCGCCGCGCGCCCGCGGTCGGTCATCTCGATCTCGCCGGCGGTGCGGGCGAGTTCGTGCTGCTGCTCGCGCGCCGCGATCCGGCGGGCGGGCTCGCGGTGATCGCGCCGGTACCCGACGAGTCGGCGCTGCTCGCGCGAGCGATCCGCAAGATCACGCGCTGACGCCTGCCTCCGGCGTAACGATGATGCGCCGCCGCCGCGCCCCGATACGCCGCCGTTTCGTATTGGCGCGCGGGGTTGAGGTCGTGCGCCACGCGGCATAGGACGCCGCGGACGCGAGAAACCGCGGCGGGAGCGGACGGACATGACGGCATCTGTGGCGGACGAGCAGCCCTCCGACAATGCGGGGGCGGGCGCGTTCGAGCCCGCGATCGCCGCGTTGCTCACCGCCGGCGCGCTGCCGGGCGAGACCGACGGCTTCGACGAGGACGCGCGCCGGGCGGCGGCGCGCTTCGTCGCCTCCACCAGATCGG
>CAZZZX010000357.1:0-3952 GCA_964658585.1 uncultured Novosphingobium sp. | reverse complement strand
CCGTTGGGGCCGGGCGGCAGCGTCGCCGGGCTGTCGTCCTTCTTGGCGTCCCAGAACAGCTTGGGATTGTAGTGGAACTTGGGATTGGTGTCGGCGCCGTAGATCTTCCAGGTCCCGATCGGCAGCGGATCGTGATCCGAGCCGGTGGTCACCGGGAACTGCGCGAGCAATTTGTCCTGCGCGTCGTAGACCGACAGCGTCTTGGCGGCCTTGCCGACGACGACATGATCCGCCCTGGGCTGGATCGACGAGACGTTGAGCCCGGCGAGCGTCGCCTTCCATTCGGGCTTGGCATCGGCGGGGTAGGCACGCTCGGTGTTGATGACGTTGGGCACGCGGATCGTCGTGCCCGGCACCAGCGCGGTATCGGGCGAATTGAGCGCGATCAGCGTGGCGGGCGTGGTGTGATAGCGCTCGCCGAGCATCTCGAGGGCGTTCTGGTAGCCGAGCGTCGGCAGCTTGGCCTGCGCATCCTCGCCGTGCGGGAGCGGCCCGACGAACGGCCCGACGAGATCGGCGGCGGTGAGCGTGATCGCCTGAACGGGCTTGATCGCGGCATATTTCTGCAGGGCCTGCTCGGTCGGCGGATCGACGTCGCCGCTCACCGCGAGCCCGTTGGCGGTCTGGAACCCCGACACCGCGCGCTTGAGCGACGCGCCGGTCCGCCCGTCGATGACGCCGGGACCGAAGCCGAGCCGATCGAGGATCACCTGGACCTGCATCACCTTGGGATCGATCGCGACCGATCCGGCCCTGGGCTGGGGCGGCTGCGGCTTGGCCGGGGGCACCTCGAGCGGAACCTTGACGGGCAGCCTGGGGGCCGCCGCCGGATCGGCGCCCAGCGCCGCCGCGCACGGCAGCGACACGATCGCGAGCAGCGTCAGTCGGGGAACGATCCGCATACCCATGATCCTCATCGTCATCGTCGATCGTGACGCAGGTCAAACGTCGCGTGACCCGTTCGGTATCCCGCCACCGTCATCGCCGGCGCGGCTGCGCCTGGGAGAGCGCCAGTGCGATCAGGACGATGCCCGCCATGAAGACGTAGAGGCCGAAGCGCTCGCCCATCGCCGCCAGTCCCGCGATCCCGCCCAGCACCGCCGCGCCGAGATAGCCGCGCGGCACCGCGATCGGCAGCCGCAGCGCCCCGCGCGTCCAGCCCGCGCGGCGGCGGCCCTGTGCGATCATCAGCATCGCGAACGCCAGCGCGCACGGCACCAGCGCCAGCGCCGAGACCAACGCCACGTCCCGGACCGGGATCACGCGCTCGCCATGACGCCAGGCGAGCCATGCCCCGGCCAGGTCGACCGCGATGGCGAACAGCGCCGCGACGAGGGCGACCGCGCGGATCACCCCCCGAGCAGCGTGCCGAACGCGGCGACCGCCGCCGCCGGCCCCGCGGCATCGTTCCAGACCGCGCCGCTCGCCGCGACGAAGTCCGCGCCCGCCGCCACCAGCGGCGCGGCGTTGGCCGGCGTGATGCCGCCGATCGCGACGCACGGCAGCTCGAACAGCGTGCTCCACCACGACAGGATCGACAGCTCGGGGCGATGCTCGGTCGCCTTGGTGGCGGTCGGGTAGAACGCCCCGAACGCCACGTAATCCGCGCCGCGGTCACCCGCCTCCATCGCGAGATGACGGCTGTCGTGACAGGTCACGCCGATCTGCACCGCGGGGCCGAGCACGTCGCGCGCCTCGCGCGGATCGCCGTCGTCCTGTCCGAGATGCACGCCGTCCGCGCCGAGCCGCTTGGCGAGCGCGATCGAATCGTTGACGATGAAGGCGACGTCGCGGGTCGCGCAGAGCCGCTGCAGCGGTTCGGCGGCGCGGGCGACGACATGATCGTCGAGCCCCTTGAGGCGGAGCTGGAACGCCGCCACCGGTCCGCCGTCGAGCGCCGCGGCGAGCGTATCGACGAAACCGGGACCGATGCTCGCGGGCGAGATCAGATAGAGCTGGCAGGGCGGCCGCCGGTCGTCGCGCACGAACCGGGTCGCGAAATCGGGGTCGAGCGGGTCGGGCAGATCGTCGAGGTCCATGCCCAAGGGCTCTAGAGCACATCCGCGCGCACCGAAACCCGCGCGGTCCTCGCCGGGATCCTTGCCGGACAAGGGTTGCCCCCGTAAGCGGCCTCCCGAAATGGCCGTCTACACCCACGTCCCCGCCGAGGCGATCGGCGACCTGCTCGCCGATTACGGGCTCGGCGCGCTGCGCTCGGCCAAGGGCATCGCCGAAGGGGTGGAGAATTCCAACTATCTCGTCGACGCGACCAGCGGGCGCTACATCCTGACGCTCTACGAGAAGCGCGTCGACGCCGCCGACCTGCCCTTCTTCATGGCGCTGCTCGATCATCTCGCCGACCGCGGCCTGCCGGTGCCGCGTGCGCTGCGTGATCGCGCGGGCGGGCAGATACGCGATCTGTGCGGGCGCCCGGCCTGCCTGATCGAGTTCCGCGAAGGCGTGTCGCTCTCGCACCCGACGCCGGCACAGGCGCGCGCCGCGGGCGCTGCGCTCGGCGCGATGCACGCCGCGCTCGCCGATTTCGCCGCGACGCGGCCCAATACGCTCGGCGTCGCCGACTGGCGGCCGCTATTCGATCGCTGCGGCGACGATCTCGGCGCGATCGATCCGGCGCTTTCCGGCGACCTCGCCGCCGCGCTCGACATGGTGACGGCCGCCTGGCCGCACGACGGCGATCGCTCGGTGATCCATGCCGATCTCTTCCCCGACAACGTGCTGATGCTCGGCGATCGCGTCACCGGGCTGATCGACTTCTATTTCGCCTGCACCGATCTCAGGCTCTACGACCTCGCGGTCACCCACAGCGCCTGGTCGTTCGACGCGGACGGCGCGCGCCACGATCGCGCGGTCGGCGCGGCGCTGCTCGACGGTTATGCCGGGGCGTTCGGTCTGTCCGCCGACGATCGTGCGCAATTGCCGGTGCTGGCGATGGGCGCGTGCATCCGCTTCGCGCTGACCCGGGCATGGGACTGGATCAACACGCCCGCCGACGCGCTGGTGACGCGCAAGGATCCGCTCGCCTATACCCGCCGCCTCGCCTTCTATCAGACCGCCGGAACCGAGCTGTTCGCATGACCGACACCGTGGAAATCTTCACCGACGGCGCCTGCAAGGGCAATCCCGGCCCCGGCGGCTGGGGCGCGCTGCTGCGCATCGGCACGACCGAGAAGGAGCTGTCGGGCGGCGAACGGCTGACCACCAACAACCGCATGGAACTGATGGCGGCGATCCGCGCGCTCGAGGCGCTCAAGCGGCCCTGCGCGGTGACCCTGACCACCGACAGCCGCTACGTGATGGACGGCCTGACCAAGTGGATCAAGGGCTGGCAGAAGAACGGCTGGAAGACCGCGGACAGGAAGCCGGTCAAGAATGCCGATCTCTGGCAGGCGCTGCTCGACGCCGCCAGGCCGCACAAGATCGACTGGCGCTGGGTCAAGGGCCACGCCGGCCACTCCGAGAACGAGCGTGTCGACAGGCTCGCCTGCGCGGCGGCGGCGCAGGCCGTGCTTCAGCCCGTCAGCGCATAGACGTCGGCGCTCGCGCCGCTCGTCCCCGGCCGAAGGCGGGCCTCGCCGCGCCACATGACATGATGCACGGCGAGCGCGAGCGGCGCCACGAACCACGGCGCGAGCCCCGCCCCGCGCGTCATCCCGCGAAACGGGTCGCGGCGTAGCGGCCGGGATCGATGTCGGCGACGCTCGGGTGCGGCGCGATACCGAGGATCGCCGCCGCTGCGAGCCGCGCCGCGGCGGGCGCGGTCTGGATGCCGAAGCCGCCCTGCCCGGCGAACCAGAAGAAGCCGGGCGCGGCGCGGTCGAAGCCATAGACCGGCAGCCGGTCGGGCGCGAAGCTGCGCAGCCCCGCCCAGCTCCGCTCGACCTGTTCGATACCCCATTCGGTGAGAGCGCCGAACCGGTCGATCGCGGTGGCG